>JASHPB010000331.1 GCA_030038355.1 Candidatus Binataceae bacterium | reverse complement strand
ATTCCCGCCAGTGCGCGATTCAATTCGGCGTCGAGTGCAGCTTCGTTTGCTTTGCGATCGGCGGCGCGGGCGAAATGAGCATCGTCCGCGAGATTACCAACGCCGAGAGCTTCCGCCGCCGCGCGCCAATCTGCGTCGCTCTGGCAGGCGAGCGCGAGCCACGCGTTGTCGCCCTTGCATCTGTAGATTCCGTGCGGAGCGTGCTCGCGATGTCGATTGCCGCGAGCAGGCGGCACCGTGCCGGTGAACTGGCTTTCGATAATCGCTTCGCTGACGAACGGAATCAGCGCCTCGACCTGCGCAAGCTCGATCCACTGGCCGCGCCCCGTGCGCGCGCGCTCGTGCAGCGCGGCCATTAACGCGAAAGTGCCCTGCAATCCACCGACAGGATCACCGAGCGCGTTGCTCAGCGTATAGCGCTGCTCGCTATCTTCGTAACCCGTCAGGCCGGTGACACCGGCCATCGCCTCTACAGTGTTGCCATAGCCGCGAGCGTTGCTTTCGGGGCCGCTCGAGCCGAACGACGGCATCGAAATCATGATGAGCCGCGGATTGATTGCGGCGAGTGTCGCGTAGTCGAGCCCGAAACGATCCATTACGCCCGGGCTGTAGTTTTCGATCAGGATATCCGACACGGCGGCGAGCCGCTTCACCAGATCCACACCCCGTTGGTTCGCGAGATCGAGCGTGACGCCGAGCTTGCCACGATTGGCCGTGTTGAAGACCGACGCGCGCTCTATCGGCTGCATCTCGGGGGGCGCCACCGAGAGCGAGCCGCGCCACCAGTCGAAATGCTCGGTGTCCTCCACCTTGACGACCTCGGCGCCCATCTCGGCCATCATCTGGCCGACCAGCGGCCCCGCCCATCCCATCGAAAGGTCGAGCACGCGAATCTTACCATTGAACACTGTCGTCATATGACGTGCTCCTTGCTCATCTCTTTCAGTTGGCTCTGCGAGAAACCTAGCCGGCTGCCAAAGATCTCGCCGTTATGCTGCCCCAAGGTCGGAGCGGGCCGCGCGGCCTCGGGCCGCTGCGAATTCAATCGCAGCGGCGTGCCTGGCACGCGGACGCGGCCCAGAATTGGATCATCGATCGTCTCGAAGTAATTGCGCGCCTTCGTCTGCTCCCATTCGAGCACTTCAGCAACGCTCGGAATCGGCACGATTGGAATCACGCGCGCCTGCCCTTCGCGATAGAGCCATCGCCGCTCATGTCCAGAGAAAAACTCCTCGACAATCTGAAGTAGCGCATCGTTGTTCACCATCCGCTGCAGCGCGGTGTGAAAGCGCGGGTCTTTGGATAGCTCCGGCCGCTGAATCAGATCGCAAAGCCCCTCGAACTGCTTGTCGGTCACGCAATGCAGCCCCGCATAGCCGTCGCGGCACTTGAGCGTCACGATCATGAAGGGACCCACGGCGAAGCGCTTGCCCGCGCGCTCGCGCACCGCGCCAACGTACTGGAAGGAGACGGTTTCGTAGATCATCGTCGCGACTGTGGCTTCGAGCAGGGAGATATCGACGTGCTGGCCGCGGCCGAGGCCCATGTCGCGGGCGGCCAGCGCCTGCAGCGCGCCGATCGCGCCATATAGTGCGCCAACGTATTGCGCGAGCGAGCCGGGAGGAGTCAGCGGCTCGCGATCCTTCTCACCGACGGGATAAGTCCATCCGCCGCGCGCGAAGAGCACGAGGTCATTGAGGCGGCTATCGCGCTCGGGACCGTCCTGGCCGAAATTGGAAATCGAAACGATTGAAAGGCGCGGAAACTTCGCGCGTAGGACGTCAGGCGCGAGGGAGAAAGCGGCGAGCGTGCCGGGAGCGTAGTTCTCGACCAGAAGATCGGCGCCGTCGAGCAGACCTGTGAGCAGCTCGCGGCCGCGTTCATCTTTAAGGTTGAGGGTCACGCCGAGCTTGTTCTGATTTAGGAAGGCAAAGAGGCCGCCGCGCTCAGGCTTTTTCGTTTCGGCCCCGGCCGGAAAAGGTCCGAGCTTGCGCCCACCCTCGCCCCACGGCGGCTCGACCTTGACCACCTCTGCGCCCATATCGGCGAGGAGCTTGGTGGCATAAGGCCCCGCGATAAAGTGGGACAAATCGACAACGCGAACGTCGCTGAGCGCCCGGTAACGCATGACTCCGATTTGCAGGATATGAACGCATCGGACGGCACGCTGTCAAACGCCTTAAACGATCGTTTAGATTCTTTGATCGCTATTACTACTCGCTAACGCGGCCCGGTGCGCGTGGGATCTTCCGCAGTCGAGCTCTGCCGACGCAGAGCCCAGGCGATGACGCCGATGCCGATCAGGATCATTGGGATGGAGAGGATCTGCCCCATCGTAACGATTCCTCCTATGTATCCTAGCTGCTGATCAGGCTGCCGGAAGAACTCAGCGAAGAAACGAAACGATCCATAAAGCGCCAGGAAGGTTCCGAAGATCAGACCCCTCGGCCGCCGCTTTTGTGCGAGCGTCCAGAGGATTGCAAATAGTACCAGCCCCTCTAAGAAGGCCTCGTAGAGCTGCGACGGATGGCGCGGCACCGTGACCCCGTTGATTAGTGGAGCTCGCGGAAAGATCATCGCCCAGGGAACATCGGACGGCCGACCCCATAGCTCTCCGTTAATGAAATTGCCGATGCGTCCCAGGAATAGCCCCAGGGGAGCGACAGGGACTACCAACTCGGCCAAGTCCCAAAATGGGATTGCCGCTTTTCGTGAGAATAGCGCCACTGCCACGATCACCCCGATGAGGCCACCGTGGAACGACATTCCGCCATCCCAGACAGCTACGATCTGCGCAGGATGTTCCAGGTAATACGGCAAGTTATAGAACAGCACATAGCCGAGGCGTCCGCCGAGGAACACTCCGAGTATCAGATAAATGACGAACTCGATTACACCTTCGCTATCAAGGCGAACGCCGCGTTTCGGAGCCAGGTAACTGAGCAAGTAGTAACCGAGGGTGAACGAGACCGCATACATCACCCCGTACCAGCGGACCTCGAGCGGGCCGAAGTGCACCAGAACCGGATTCAGGTTGTCGACGAAATGCAAGGTTAGACCTCAGCAAATGATCAGCATGCGTGGTCACGACAAAATAAGCGAGCATCTGCGCCCCAATATAGCAGCCAGGGAAGAGCGGCCACTCCGCGCGACCACGCCACGCCGTCGGCTTGCCCGCGCCGCGCGGCGCCACCTACGTTGAAAATGAAGAATGAGTTTCTCCCATTCAACGGGGAGAGCCACAAGACGAACTGCGGTGGTCTGTTGTGCTGTAAGCGCCGGAAGCACCGCTCCACTTGGTTCGCGGCCAGTACCAGATCAGTTAGCAATGGCTCGATGACTGGTCTGCCTACCGGCAAGGCCGCGATGGCGGTCAAATTTTTTCGGAGAAATTGGATGTTGGTACAGAAGCAAGCTCAACGTCCGTCTAATGGACAAACCTTGGCTTCGAGCTTCGAATAATCCTGGAGGCGCTGATCGTAGGTATAGGTCTGGCGAGAGTGGCCGTCGGTCTTCTGGCCGCCTGGCGACTCATTACTAGGAGCACTCTCGACGATTCGATTGTCCGGCACTGCGGGGTTCCGTTCAGACTGCTCGCGCTCGATATGTGATGCCTTGACTTGCGATTCCAACCGCGGTGGCCGTTCCGGTTCGCCATGTGATGAGCCTACTTGTAATGGTCGGCGTGGCATGGCTCGTCAGAGCAGCCATGGTTATCTAGGACTTACTGGTCGACCGGCTTCGCATCGACGTTAATGACCAGAACAACAGCTTGCGGGCGCGCGCCGAATCCGCAGGCAATTCTCGCTCTTCAGGCGAGCGCTCGACTTCGGCGTCGCGCTCACTACATTCCAATGGGCCAATGGGCGCACGCGATCGGCACGAGCCGCCTGGCGTCTGCCGGCATCATCGGCTCGCCGCTTCGCTGGCTGCAAGGCCGACGATCGAGAGCCTCGTTGCGGGGATGCAAATCGTCCCGACCGAGCCAATTCGCCTCGAGGAGGTTGCGATCGCGAAGAACGAGTGGCTGGATCGACGAGATCAATACCAGGTAAGTCGTGGTGCGGATCTGTTATCTTAGGCGGCTCGTGCTCCCAATCTCCTATTTCGTCAAGACCCCGTTCCAGAACCGGGCACGGCAGAGCAGCGCCCCGCTCGCCTACATCGAACTGAACCTCGAATATCGGCTGCCGATCGAACCGCCGCGCAAGGAATTCCAGCCGATTCCCGAGGCGAGCCCGCGATGGTTCACAAGGTGTGCGAGTTGCAGGTGACCCACGCCGACGACCATCTGGTGCAACTGCGTCCTCTCGCGAGCGCGTCCGATTAATCGATAGCGTGGGACTTGAGGTGCCGGGAGAGATTGATCGACTTCGTCCAGCGCAATTATCCTCAGTTCCTGCCACGCACTCGCGCCGAGTTTGGCGGCGAGACCAACGCCCATGTGGCCGCGACCAATGGAGATAGGCCCGCACCGACTGCGCCGCGCGCTGACCGGCTAAGAGCGGCGCCTAGCGAGCGACACGGCAGTTCGGTTGTGGCTCAAATCTTCGCAGGGCTACGCCTTCGGAACTTCCATGCCTTTCTTCACTGCCGGGCGTGAGCCAATCGCGGCAAGCCATCGCGAAACGTTCGGGGCCTCGCCCACGACATCTGGCTTGAGGCCTTTGATCGGTCCGAAACCCGCCGCAACCCACGAGTACGTTGCGATGTCCGCGATCGAATACTCGCCCGCCATATACTCCTTGCGGCCGAGCTGATCATCGAGCACCTTGATCAGCCGCGCCGATTCGCTCGCGTAGCGATCGATCGCGTATTGAATCTTCTCCGGCGCCGCCTGCGCGAAATGGCCGAGTTGGCCGATCATCGGGCCGATATTCGCCATCTGCCAGAAGATCCATGAAAGAACGTCGTCGCGCGCCGGACCCTTCGCGGGCAGAAACTTGCCGGTCTTTTCGGCCAAATGCAGCAGAATCGCTCCCGACTCGAAAATCGCGTGGCCGTCGTCAACGATCGCGGGAATCTTGCTGTTCGGATTGATCTTCACGTATTCGGGCTTGAACTGAGCACCCTCGCGAATATTGACCGGATGAACGTTGTACGGGAGGCCGCACTCCTCGAGCATCACGGAAGCCTTGCGGCCGTTGGGCGTGGTCCAGGTGTACAGATCGATCATGACTGACCTTCCTTTCAGGGCGGGATAACGCAACCGCTATCATACAGCCCAAAACGAACCCACTGATTATTTTTGGCGCTTGCGGGCGCGGCGCGCGGCGCGCTAATCGAGCGCATGGAGGTGCGCGTCATGCAAAACGTTGCCGAAATCGAAGCCAGTCCTGAAGTGCAGGATCTCCGTAGCCGCGTGAGCAGTTTCCTCGACGAGTTGATCTATCCCAACGAAAAAGTTCTCGATCAGGGCGGCGACGAAGCGCGCCGCACGCTGAAATCGATCCAGGCCAAGGCCAAGGAACGCGGGCTATGGGCGCTCGGCCTGCCCAAGGAAATCGGCGGCGGCGGATTGCCCTTCATGCCGTATGTGTTCGTCAACGAGATCGTGGGCCGCAGCGAGCATGCGATCGCTGGCCTCGGCACGCATTCGGCGCAGGACGCGACGATGCTCCATCTCTACGCGAGCCCCGAGCAGAAAAAGCGATTTCTCGCGCCGCTCGTGAACGGCGATATCTACCCGAGCTTCTCGATGACCGAGCCGGAAGTCTCCGGCGCCGATCCGACGGGGCTTCGTACGCGCGCCGTGCAGGACGGCGACGAATGGGTGATCAATGGCCACAAATGGTTCACCAGCGGCGCAAACGTCGCGGCGTTCTCGACCGTGATGTGCGTGACCGAGCCAGACGCGCCGACCTACGACCGCTTCAGCATGATAATCGTGCCGACGGACACTCCCGGCTACGAGATCGTGCGCGCCGTGCCGGTGATGGGCGACACGCGCGGTGGGCACTGTGAGATTCGTTACAACAACGTGCGCGTGCCACTCACGAACCTGCTCGGCTCCCGCGGGCAGGCGTTCAAAATCGCGCAAAAGCGGCTCGGCCCGGGCCGCATCTATCATTGCATGCGATGGCTCGGGCAGGCACAGCGCGCGTTCGAGTTGATGGTGACGCGGGCAATCAATCGGCAATCGTTCGGCGGGCCGTTGTCGGACAAACAGACGATCCAGAACTGGATCGCGGACTCGGCGGCTGAAATCCAGGCGGCGCGGTTATTGACACTCAACGCGGCGGCGAAGGTCGACGCTGGCGACGAGGCGCGCGTCGAGATTTCGCTCATCAAGTTCTGGGGCGCGAAGGTGCTGCACGACGTGATCGATCGCGCGATCCAGGTGCACGGCGCTCTGGGAGTGTCGGAGGATACTCCGCTCGCCAAGATGTACCGGCATGCGCGATTTGCGCGGATCTACGACGGGCCCGACGAAGTGCATCGGATGGTGGTATCGCGGCGAATCGTGCGCGAGTTCAAGAAGGGCGGCAAGTGGGATTTTGGTCGCGGCCTCGTGAGCAAGCCGGCAAATTAGCCGCACGCGATGCTCGACGAAACCGAGCGCCACGAGGCCCTCACCTCGGCCAATTGGGATGAAGCTCGCGTGAAAGCCGCAATCGGGGGATCGCCGGTGACGCGGAACGTGATTTCACCGCCAAGGACTGTGGCCGATTCATCCGATCGATCGCTCGCCCGAACGGCCGCCCTATTCGATCAAGCCTCTCTATCACGGAGCGGCTGGGGTGATCCGGGCGCTGATCTATCTTGCTCAGGCGGGCGCCTTCGAAAGTAAACGCGACTACCTGCCAGCGTTGCGCGAACTGCGCGATCGCGATCGGGCCGAGCTCGAACGGAACCCGCCGCTGCGCCAGTACATGGCGCACGAGCTCGGCTGCTACATGCTCGGCGAGGCCGGGATACTGTTGCTGGATTGGAAACTCGCGCCCTCAGACGAAATCGCTCGGCAACTGCACGATACGATCGAAAACCGGATCGGCGATCCACGCGGACTCGCCTGGGGTGCCAGCGGCACGACGCTTGCCGCGCTCTTCATGCACGAGTGGACGGGAGAGCCGCGATGGCAGCACCTCTTCTTTCGCCACTGCGACGCTCTCTGGAATCAGTGCCAATATGACGATGATCTCAGATGCTTCCTCCGGACGCACGATCTTTATCGCGTGACCGAAAAAGAAATCGGCGCGCTCGACGGATTTGCCGGAACGGTGTTCCCGCTGATCCGCGGGCGGTATCTGCTTGCTGACGATCGAGTCGCAGAGTTGGTTCGCCGCGTAGTTCAGGCACTCAACACCACCGTGCTCTGCGAAGACGGCTTTAGCAACTGGCCCAATATACCGGAGCATCATCGCCGCCCCAGCCGCTGCCGCTATTCGTACAGCACTGCAACGGCGCGCCCGGAATCATCAACTGCCTGGCCGATCTTCCAAGCGACGAAATCGAGGCGATATTGCTCGGCGCCGGCGCCTTGACCGGAGCCGCCGGCCCGCTCGTAAAGCTGCCGAGTCTATGCCATGGCACTCCGGGCAATGGCTACGCGATGCTCAAGCTTTATGCGCGGACGGGCGACGCGGTATGGCTTGAGCGCGCGCGTCGTTAGGCAATGCACTCGACGAGCAAAGCGAACGCGCACTCGCGAAGTACAGACAGCGCAAGTATTCGCTTTGGACCGGGACCTGGGCCTCGCAGTGTTTTGGTGGGACTGCCTAAAGGCAACAGCAAAGATTCCGATCATAGATGTGTTTTAAGGGATGGCTCGGGCGGCAGGCAACGCTCGGGATGATATATTGATGATGCGTGCCCACTAATAGTCATCTTGAGCGCAGGCTGCCGGAGCGAACGATCTCGATCTCCTTTCCGCGAGCGCGGCGGTGGCCGGATTCGAGCAACGCTCTTGCCGTCGACTCTTGGTGGATACGCAAATTTGTTTGCGCGCGGAGCGACCGCGCGCGGAATCCATCGACTCCGCGCGCAGTCTTGCTTCTAGGCTGGGCCATATATGACGGGAAAAGAAGGTTGGTCTCGATTAACTTGCAGACCAGTGGCGGAGCGTCTCGGCGTGGCGGTTCACCAGCGCGTCGCATCGATGGAGTAATGCGGGATTCTCCGAGTGGCGCTCGATCATGTAGCTCAGCTCGCCGAGGTCGTGCACCAAAAGGCGCATGCACCGTTCGTATTCATCAGGCGCCTGCAATGCCTTCAGCAGATCAGCGACGAGGTCCTCGAGTTCGGTCTCCTCGACTTCGAGCGCAATCTCGAGCGCGCGTTCGAGCGTGAGGCCACCGCCGGATGCTTCGCGATGCGCTCCTTCGAGCAAGCCCCGCAAGCGCACGATGGTCGCATCTTCGAGTGAGATTGGGCTTGGCAGGTCCAGCTTCGATTCGAGTTCCAATACCGTCGTGACAAGGTGCAACGCGCCGACGTGGCGCGCCTCATCACGCGCCATCCCGAACCAGAAATCCTGGATACCGCGATCGCGCGTGAACTGGCGCGCGAGCTGCGCGTAGAGCGCCATGCTCTGCTGCTCGAGTGCGATCGTCGCCGCGAGGGCTTCGCGCGTGGTGGGCATGGGCCGCGATGATACCGCGCGCGCCCCGTAAAATGAAAACGCCCGGCCACCATCTCGCAGCCGGGCGCTTTTGTTGGAGCTATCGGCGCGCGTTACTTGGCGAGCTCGGTCGCGCGCGTCTCGCGAATCACGGTCACGCGAATCTGACCGGGATACGTCATGTCAGTTTCGATCTTGCGGGCGACGTCGCGCGCGAGCATGGTCGTGTCCTCGTCGTTCACCTGGTTGGGCTCGACAATGATCCGCATCTCGCGCCCGGCCTGAACGGCGAAGCACTTCTCCACGCCCTTGAATGACTTCGCGATCGCCTCGAGATCCTCGAGACGCTTGACGTAGCTTTCGAGCACCTCGCGGCGTGCTCCAGGCCGCGCGCCGGAGAGCGCGTCGGCAGCATCGACCAGCGGCGCAAGGATCGTCTCAGCCTTCACTTCCTCGTGATGCGCGGCGATCGCGTTGACGATTTTCGCCGATTCGCCGTACTTGCGCGCGATCTCGGCGCCGATCAGCGCGTGCGATCCTTCGACTTCGTGCGTGAGCGCCTTGCCGATATCGTGCAGGAGCGCTGCCCGGCGCGCCTGCTTTTCGTTGAGGCCGAGTTCCGCGGCCATCGAGCCGCAGATAAACGCGGCCTCGATCGAATGCATCAGCACATTCTGCGCGTACGAGTAGCGGTACTTCAGCATCCCGAGCAGCTTGACCAGCTCCGGATGAACGCCGTGCACGCCGCATTCGATAATCGCGCGCTGGCCGGCTTCGCGAATCGACTCCTCGACCTCCTGCTCGGCTTTGCGGATCACTTCCTCTATACGGCCCGGATGGATGCGGCCGTCGGAGATCAGGCGCTCCATGCCGACGCGCGCGATCTCGCGCCGAATCGGGTTGTGGCAGGAGATAACGACCGCCTCCGGCGTGTCATCGATTATGATGTCGACGCCGGTTGCCGCTTCGATCGCGCGGATGTTGCGGCCCTCGCGCCCGATGATGCGGCCCTTCATCTCGTCGTTGGGCAGGGCGATCACGGACACGGTGCGCTCAGTGACAAACTCGCCGGCGAGCCGCTCGATTGCGATCGAAACGATTCGCTTGGCGCGCCGGTCGGCCTCCTCGCGCGCCTCTTCCTCGACGACGCGGATATGCTTGGCGGCCTCGGTGCGCGCCTGCCCGAGCATCTCGTCCATCAGCGAGCGCTTGGCTTCCTCGCGGGTGAGACCAGCGACCTGCTCGAGGCGCCCGCGCGCCTCATCGATGAGTTTGTTCTGCTCCTCTTCCTTGTCGGTGAGATTTTTCTCGCGCGAACGAATGCTCTGGTCGCGGCGATTCAAATCCGCTTCGCGTCGTTCAAAGGCTTCCTGACGTTTTTCGAAGGTTTCCTCGCGGGCTTCGAGTTTCTGTTCGACCGACGCCAGCTCCCGGCGCCGCTCGCGCATCTCGCGCTCGGCGTCGGCGCGTGCGCCGACCAGCAAGTCCTTGGCCCTTACTTCAGCTTCTTTGAGAACAAGTTCGCCCTTGGTTTGAGCCTCCTTGGTTAATTCTTCGGCCTGAGTTCGCGCGGCCTCCAGATCAACGGCGCCCTTGCGCCGTTGCGTCAGACTCCAAATCAGAATGACCGCGCCACCTACTATGAATCCCAGGATTAGGAACACTAGATTCACCCGGGTGTACCTCCTCGGCCAACGCTTTGCGGTCCGGCAGTGGCGCATCGTCGGCCCGGAAGAGCGCTGACTCGGTCGCGATAAAGTTGAGCTGGCGATCGTGGTCCCCATTGGGCACGCGATCGACCAGCTGGAATGAATAGGCAAGACCCACACTGATCGCTTCCCGCCTCATATCGGCCAGGAAACGGTCATAATGGCCCCCGCCCCTTCCGAGGCGCCCGCCTTCGCGACTAAAGGCGACGCCAGGAACACAGATCATAATATTGTTGAGCTCGAACACATCGGCAGCGTCGAGATCGGCTCGCGGTTCGAGGATTCCGAAGGCGCCTCGCGCGAGCTGATCGCTCGCATCGACGCGAACCGGGCGAAGCGAGTTGGTCGCAGACTCGAAGCGCGGAAAGTAAACGGCGCGGCCCGTGACGAGCGCGTCCTCAAAAATCAGGTGCGTCGAAACCTCGTTGCCCGCCGGCGCGTAGATCATCAGGCAACGCGCGCCGCGGTAGAGCGCGGATTGGATGACGTGATGCTGGATGGCGGCTGAGAGGTGGCGCGCACGCTCGGGATCGAGCGCGGCGCGCGTCGCAGCAAAAACTGCGCGCAGGTATTTCTTTTCATCCGCCACGGACATCGGCCCACGGCGGGAAGCGGTGATCAGCTCTTCATTCCAAGCGCTGACCGGAACGTTTTTCTCGATCCGGCAATCCTGATGCCCGGTGCAAACGGTTGCGTGACAATAAGCCTCGCGCGTGTCAGCAAGGCGCCCTCATGGATTCGCTCAGGCCGGCTGCACTCACAACGCGCGGCACGGCCACTATCGAGATTCAATTCCCGCCCCCTGCCCCTAACCTCTCAGAAATCTATCCGCTCGATCGGCATCGCTCAACTTAAGAATCGATCGCCGCGGACAAGCGTTCATTCATTGCCGTCAGGCGAGCGACGAGGTCCTGATGCTCCCGGCGCAGGCGCTCGAGCTCGTCGGCAAAGTTCAACGCGGCCAGGATCGCGACATTGACCGAGTTAACGGTACGCGAACCGGCGCGGATATCTCTGATTCGTTCGTCAACCGTTTCGGCCACGCTTTTTACCCACTCGTCACCGGCATCACTTGCGACGACGAGGCTTTGTCCCATGATCTCGACGTTGACGCCCTTCATAAAACGCCCCTACCCCAGGTCAATTCCGTCGAAGCGGGCGAGAATTTTCTCGATCTTGCTTCGGATATCCTGGCGTTCGGACTCATGCTGCTGATGCTCGGAGCTGAGCTGCTTGATTTGCGCCGAGGCATCGGCGTAACGCTTTTCGCTTTCCGCCAATTTTTGCGCGAGCATCTCGTTTTCCTTGCGCAACTGCTGGATCCGCGTGACCGATGCCTGAATTCTTTCGTCGAGCTGCCTGAGAACGTCCACTGCCATAGCGCAAAACTTCTACCTTTAGTTTAATTTTTTGCAAAACAGCAAGTCAAGCTGCATATGAGCCGCTGGCCGACGTGGAATCGCCTTCCTCTGCGGTAAAGAGCGCCTCGACAAATTCACGCGCGTTAAATTCACGCAAGTCTTCCAGATCCTCGCCAAGTCCCACAAAGCGGACCGGCACTTTCAGACGATCGGCGATCGCGATTATTACGCCGCCCTTCGCTGTACTGTCGAGCTTCGCCAGCACTACGCCCGTGAGCGGCACAGATTCGCCGAACAGCTTCGCCTGGCTGAGCGCATTCTGACCCGTGTTCGCGTCGAGCACGAGCCAGGTCTCATGCGGGGCGCCGGGCAGCTCGCGGCCGGCTACGCGCGCTATCTTTTTCAGCTCCTCCATCAGGTTCACCTTGGTCTGCAGCCGGCCGGCAGTGTCGATTAGCACGGCGCCTGCCTTGCGGGCTACGGCAGCCTTGACGGCATCGAACGCGACCGCCGCTGGATCGGAGCCTTGCGCCTGCTTGATGATGTCGGCGCCGGCCCGATTGCACCATACTTCGAGCTGTTCGATCGCGGCGGCGCGGAAGGTGTCGGCCGCGGCGACGACAACCTTGTTGCGTTCCGCCTTAAGCCGCAGCGCGAGCTTGGCGACGGTCGTGGTCTTACCAACGCCGTTGACGCCGACGAGCATGATCACGAGCGGCGCGTCGCCGGGATCTGTTGGCGCGCGCTCGGCACGCTCCAGCGTCGCGGCGATCTCATCTTTGAGCGCATCGCGAATAACTTCCGGGCGGGCGTCGTTCTTAAGCCGCTCGCGCACGGCGCCGGCGATTTTCATGCTCGCGTCGACGCCCACGTCGGCGGCGATCAGCGCCTCCTCCAGGCCCTCGTAGATTTCATCAACCTTTGCGCTGCCGGTGATCGCCGCGCGCACGCGCTTTAGAAAGTTCTCGCGCGTCTTGCGAAGGCCGAGGCCGATTCGCACGGGCTGGTGCGGCGCGGGCACAGGCCGCGCTGCGACAGCTAGAGGCTCGGCCGTGCGCTCGGGCTCGATGACCGGTGGTGGCTGCTCCTCCGGGGCGACTTCAGGAAAAATCTCGGGTGGAGGCGAGGCAGCTTCAGGACCTGCTCTGGCGGGAGGCGGCGGCTCGGCGATGTGTTCCTTGGGCGGCTCAACCTCGGCGCGATGCTCGACAGTGAGAACCTCAGACCCCTGGGGCAGACTCGGTCGCGCCTTGCGCAAGCTCCATTGAATGAAGACGGCGACAGATATGAGCGCGCAGCCGACGATGGCCGCGAGCGCGATAATTAGAGCAATGTCAGCGGCATGCACTGCGAGTACACCTGTGAAGATTGGCGCGCTCCGGCGCTGATTCAACGGGAGCCGCGCGATGCAACAATACCAGCAGCGGAACTAATCCGAAACCTTAGCGCGCGGCAGCTCCCCTGAGCGATAGCCAACCGCCGCGCGATCCGACTATATAAAAGAGACCAAACGCGTCGCCGTGAGGCGCGCGCCAAGATTCGTCGATCAATCTCACACGGAGAGTCCGCAGATGGGCAAGCTCGATGGCAAAGTTGCGATCGTTACCGGCGCGAGCCGCGGAATCGGCAAGGCAATCGCCGAGCTGTTCGCCGCCGAGGGCGCGCGCGTCGTGTGCAGCGCCCGCACGGTGCACGAAGGAGACCACAAGCTGCTGGAGGGCTCCCTCGACACCACAGTCAATGGAATCAAGAAGGCGGGCGGCGAGGCAATCGCCGTCACCGCCGACGTGTCGTCCGAGGCGGATTGCGAGCGGCTCGTCGCAGAAGCCAAGCACGCGTACGGCCCGTGCGACATCCTGGTCAACAATGCGGCGCTCACCTATTTCATCCCAGTGAAAGACTACGAACCGAGGCGCTGGATGCGCTCGTTCGCAGTCAACCTCCACGGGCCATTCATGATGAGCCACTTCGTGCTGCCCGAGATGATCGCGCGCAACTCGGGCGCGATCGTGAACATCTCGTCGGGCGCCGCGATCGGACCCGGCCGCGGACCGTACAACACCGGCGAAGCTTTTCTTCGCGGCAGCGTGTGCTATGGCGCGGAGAAAGCCGCGCTCGAGCGGATGACGCAGGGACTCGCCGAGGAAGTGTACGAATATGGAATCTCGGTGACGTGCCTCTCTCCGTCGCTGGTGGTGCCGACGCCGGGCACGGTGCATCATCATCTCGTGACGAGCATGACCGACCCCAACGGCGAGCCGGTCGAGATGATGGCGAAGGCAACGCTGATTCTCGCGACCGAGCCGATCGACAAGGTCACCGGATGGGTCACCTACAGCCAGGTCGTGCTGAAGCAATACGGACTTATCCAGAAGGGCGCCGGAATCGGTTTCGACCGCGAAGGCAGCGGCTACAGCAAGATCTGACGCACCGGATCAGAAAAAGTCGGAGAATCGTCATGGCAAAGACGTTTGGAGCTGAATCAACCGCGGATGAAGTTCTCGAGGGCGTGAACCTGTCCGGCAAGCGCGTGCTGGTGACGGGCGTATCGGCCGGCCTCGGCGTCGAAACCGCGCGATCACTCGTGGCGCACGGTGCCGAGGTTATCGGGACGGCGCGCGACCTGAACAAGGCGCGGCGCGCCCTCGGCGAGGCGTTCGCAGGGCTGAAGCCAATCAACTTAATTGAGGTCGATCTCGCGTCGCTCGCGAGCGTGCGAAAAGGCGCGAAAGCAATCCTCGCCCAAGCCAAACCGTTCGACGTGATTATCGCCAATGCGGGCGTGATGGCGTGTCCCAAGGGCCAAACCGCGGACGGGTTCGAGACCCAATTCGGCACCAATCATCTTGGACACTTCGTATTCGTCAACATGCTCGTGCCGCTGCTCAAATCCGGATCGCGAATCGTCACGCTGTCGTCGGCGGGTCATCGCCGAAGCGACGTGAGCCTCGACGATCCGAATTTCGAGCGCACCGAGTATCAGCCGTTCATCGCCTACGGCCGTTCGAAGACCGCGAACATTCTCTATGCGGTCGCGCTCGATGATCGGCTGAAGGGCCGCGGCATCCGCGCGACCTCGCTGCACCCAGGCGGTATCCAGACCGAGCTCGGGCGTCATCTCACGCCGGAGCTGATCGCGCAGATGCGCGCGGGATGGAACGCTGCGGCGCAAGCGGCGTTCCGCTTCAAGTCGGTGCCGCAAGGCTCGGCGACCTCAGTGTGGGCAGCGTGCGTGGCACCGGCGCAAGCGGTTGGCGCTCACTACGAGGAGGATTGCCACGTCTGCGAAGTCAACGACGATGCGACGTCGCGCACTGGAGTGCGCTCGTACGCGCTCGATCATGCGCACGCCGTCGACCTCTGGATAAAAAGCGAAGAGATGGTTGGCGAACGCTTTCCGCTCAATTGAGAGCGCGAGAAGAAACTCATTGCCCGAAA
>JASHPB010000330.1 GCA_030038355.1 Candidatus Binataceae bacterium | reverse complement strand
CATAGCCTAGATCGTGATCGGATTCGCATCGATTTCTAAGGCAGCTGCCGTCGAATTTGATGGCGCGGACAGGACTGAGGGCGCGGGCGTCGAACTGCCATCGATAGGGCGGATAGAGCCATGACCAGCCGAGAATTTCGCCTTCCTCAACGGTCTGTATCGGTTTGACGCCGCGGCCGGGCACGTCGATTTCCAGCGCGATACGTCCGCTGCGAATCAGAAACGAGCCGTTTGCGTCAGTGCCTTCGCGCACAAGGTACTCATCCGCACCGAAGCGCACGTTGGACGCGCATCCAGTAAGAAACTTGACTTTGGCATCTCCGAGTCCATGGACGAACGGATGCTCACGGATTAGACGGCTGAGATCTTCCATAGAACGACCTATGCAGAGCTTGTGCTCTTCGATCGGGGGTCTGATGCACGGATTGCCGCTACCTCTTCCGTAATATCGATGCCTACCGGGCACCAGGTGATGCAACGTCCGCAGCCGACGCATCCTGAGCTGCCGAACTGATCGATCCACGATGCCAACTTATGGGTCATCCACTGGCGGTAGCGCGACTTCAACGATGTGCGGATGCTTCCGCCATGCAGGTGCGTGAAGTCGAGTGTGAAGCAGGAATCCCACTGGCGGACGCGCTCCGCGCGGTTGCCACTCAGATCGAGGTGATCTTCGACAGTCGTACAAAAGCACGTCGGGCAGACCATCGTGCAGTTCGTACAGCCGAGGCATCGCTTGGCTACGTCGTCCCATCGCTCATGCTCCAGGTTGGCGTAGAGCAGGTCCTTGATGCCGGCGGTCTCCATTGCCCGCCCCATTTGCTCGGCGGTCTTCGCAACAACATCGGCGGCGGCGTTGATCTGCTGATCGCGGGCAACCTCGGTTGGTATCCGGCGCAAAATCTCGGTTCCCGCTTCGCTCCCTGACTCGATCAAAAAAGCGTGACCAGACTCATCCAGCAATTCCGTCAGCGCCAGATCGTAGCCGCCGCGAACTTCCGGCCCCGTGTTCATCGAGACGCAAAAGCACGTTCCGCCAGCGACCATGCAGTTAACCGCGATGATGAATAGGTTGGAACGTCGGCGCGCGTAGTGAGGATCGATAGTGGCGCCGCCGGTCAGCACCTTGTCCTGGATTCCGATCGCCGCCAACTCGCAAGCGCGAACTCCAAGCAGGGCAAGGCGCGGCACTTCGCCGTCCTCGGCGCAGACTGTTACCTGACCATCACCGCCGCGTTCGGCAGACCACAGACGTAGCGTCGGCGGATGCAGATATTTCTTCCACGAGTGCGGGCCCACGGCGAAACCAAAAACCGCATCGTCGTCGCGCTTCTGAAGCCGGTAGCTCCCGGGTCGCTGGATGTCGGTCCATCCGACGGGCAAGTCGCGATGAGTCCTGATCTCGTCGTAAACGATCGCGCCTTCTTTTATCCTTGGACCCACGACCTTGAAGCCCGCTTCAGCCAACGCTTTGATGAGCGCATCCAGATTCGCGTTCAGCAGTAAACGGCGCAGTTCGGCTGCCACAACCATTTCTCGGCTATCCTATGACCTTTGTCGCGATGTTGGAAAATACTCGGAAGCGGAGGTTCTTTGGAAGCTGAGGTGGTTAGGAATTCGCAGGCACGTTCATCTTGGCAAGGCGTGACACGTTGCTAGGAGGTCACCGCAATAGGTGTGTAAACGAGATCAGGCGGCGCGGCTTGTCCGAGTTATCTCCTGGACTTCGATCCCATCCTCGAACCGTCTTCCATTATGCACTTGCTCCAATAGATGAGGAGCATTGAGGCGGCGGAATTTCTGCTCCGCGATCATCAGGATCTTCCAGATCAGTGCTTCGGCATTGGCGACCTTCTTGTAACGCCTGGCCGCGTCGGTCCTGAGCCGCAGCGCCGAGAACGGCGACTCGACCACGTTGGTCGTGCGCAGATGAATCCAGTGGTCTTTGGGAAAGCGATAGAAGGTCACCATCCGCTCCCAGTCGCGGCCGAGCGTCTCGACCGCTTTGGGGTAGAGCTTGCGATAACGGGCGGCGAACTGTTCGCGTAGTCGCTCGCATTCGGCGCAGCTCTCGGCGTACGGAATCTGGCGCAAGAGTTCCTTGGCCGCGGGCCACTCCTTCTTGGGTAGTAGATCGATCACATTGGTAAGACGGTGATTCCAACAACGTTGCTCTTCCCCATCCGGGCAGAGCTCGCCCAGCGCCGACCAGATCCCCAAGTGCCCGTCCGCCACCGTCACCTTCCAGGGTTTTAGCCCGCGCGCGAAAACATCGCGCAGCACCCGCGCCCACGATTCTTTCGATTCGCGCTGGCCGGCTTCGATCGCCAACAGCACTTTGCGCCCGTCTTTCAACGCGCCGATGATTACCAACAGCGCTGCCTTGCTATCCTCAACCCCCGCCTTCACGCACCGCCCGTCGGCCCATGCGTATACCGGCTGGTCCAGCCGCCGGCGGCGCCAGGCGTCGAACTCCAACTGCCACTTGGCGCGCAACCGCTCGATCGAGGACGCCGAGAGTGGCGCGCCGGCGCCGAGCAACCCGCGCAGCGCCAGCTCGAAATCGCCCTGCGCCAAGCCATGAAG
>JASHPB010000329.1 GCA_030038355.1 Candidatus Binataceae bacterium | reverse complement strand
CACTCCTGCCTGCGCGGCGAGGAACTCGAGCGCGGCGCGCGCGTCGTCAACTTCGCCAACACCGCCATCGTGCTCGCCCTCGCTTTCGCCGACTCCACGAAAATTGAAGCGAAGCGTCGCGTATCCGAGGCGCCACATCGCACTGAGCACAGCCTCCACGACATTGTTGTACATCGAGCCGCCATACATAGGATGCGGATGGCAGACAATCGCCGCGCGCACTCCGCCTCCCGGGTTCGCGAACCGGCCTTCGAGGGTAAGTTCACCTGATTTGAAAGTTGTCTCCTGCTCCACCATAGGCTTGTCCGTTTACCTCAGAATTTAAAGCGTCACTTGAATAATCGCCGGGGTGCTGGTTGCTCGTATAATACATGGCGCACGCCATATGAAGCTCGCGCTGCAATTGAAGCTTCCCTGCCATGGAGGGTGATGCGCCTGCAGTTCGGGAATGGGGCCGCGATCCATTAGGCATCGATACCCTCCGCGAAGCATTGTTGCGCTTGGACTGATAACGGGCCTATAAGAATTTGGGGACCCTTGGATTCGTATTTCTGATTCAGCGGGGCATGGGGACATGAAAATATTCAGCGTTTCTGCGATTGTGCTGACGCTCGTTCTGGGGACGGCGTTTAATGCTCATGCCGTATCGCTGACGCTCTCCGGCACCTCTGCCAGCGTCCAGATGGACGATGCCGAGGCCGTCTACGCCAGCGATAGCAGCGGCGTCTCGCAGCTCATTACGGCAGTCGGGTTGCCAACCCCCGACAATGCCAAGGTAACAGAGGTGGGCGTGCCCTCGATGATGCCCGACGGGCGCGTCCTTTTCGGCGCCGAGATTCAGCCGAACGATCCCAACCTCGTTCACCATTGGAACATCTACATCGGCAATCCCGACGCACCGCCTGAACGTCGCTTGATGGCGGTGATTCCGCCTAAAGCGCTGATCGCAAGCTGCACACCCTCATTCCGCGGCGATCCTTTCCCGGTTGCAGACGCCGACGGCACTATCGCTTTCATCTCGGCGCAGCCGCATGGTCATGACGGGCTGTTTATCTATTCGCACGGCAAGCTGCGATGCCTGCTGAAGGCAGGAGACAAGACCAACGAAGGTCACGAAATTGCCGTACTGGGTTTTGGCAGTCAGCAGATGGGCGAAAGCGGCGAAGTCGTTTTCACCGCCTTCCTTAACCCCATCAAGTCCGATCCCGTTGATGCGAACCTGCTCGCTGGCAGCCATCGTCAGGCGCTTTTGATCGCGTCGCCCGCCACTGGAATTACCGAGCTCGCCATTGAAGGCCAATACGGCCCCAATCACACGCAGTATCGGCGGCCCTTCGGACTTCCAGCCGCACTTCCCTCGGAGCGTGGCACCATCGTGGCCTTCACCGCCAAAACCCCGCAGGGCGGCGCCCTCTTTCTCTATAATCAGGGCACGATGACGCGCATCCTGCCCACCGGCACCCTCACTCAGCTCGGCCCAGTCACATACGTGTCGCCGGGACGGCCGGGACTGATGTCCGACGGTACGACGGCGGTGCTTGCAGGATGCGCTCGGACGCCGGCGATCTTCCGCCTGCGGAGCCAGCATCTCGACTTGCGCATCTCGCGCGGCGAATTGACTCCTATCGGAACCGAACTTGAGTCGCTCGGCGACCCGGTCCTCACCGCCAACGGCGCGATGTTCGTAGGCGCGACTGACACGGACGGCCACGAGAAGCTCTATGAACTGAACGATAACGACATGTTCTTCGAGGTTGGCGAATCCGCGTCGCTGTACCGCATCGCTTACACCCCAAATCACCGCCACAGCATCTTCACCGGCACGCTATCGGCCAATCAGCGAGGAGACTTCGCCTACCTCGGCAGCAAGTAACGGCGGGCGCTTATTTGGAACGAATGGCGGCGCAGCCAGTTGGGCCGCGGCGCCTTCATTTCGTCCTTTTCTCGATGCCCGCTTTCCTGCAATCTTGGGAGCTATGGCAGAGAGAGCAAAATATATCTCGCTTAATCCTAAACTTTACGAATACGTGGTCGCCCACGGCCACAATGGTGATGCGATACGCGCCGAGCTTGCCGCCGAAACTGCGAAGCTCGGCATGGTCAGCGTGATGCAGATCGCGCCCGAGCAGGGCACGCTGATGGGGCTGCTGGCGGGCGCGATCGGAGCGCGCTCTGCCGTCGAGGTCGGCACCTTCACCGGATATAGCGCCTTGTGCGTGGCGCGCGCATTGCCCGCCGACGGCCGCATGCTCTGCTGTGACGTCAACGAGCAATGGACCTCAGTCGGCAAACGCTACTGGGAGCGCGCCGGGGTCGCGAATAAGATAACGTTGAAGCTCGCGCCGGCGGCCGAAACGCTTGCGGCGCTGCCGGCCAACTATGCAATCGACTTCGCCTTTATCGACGCCGACAAGGTCAACTATCGAATTTATTACGAGGAAATCCTCAAGCGCATTCGCGCGGGTGGTCTGATCCTGATCGACAATGTGCTTTGGAACGGCGCCGTGCTCAATGCAGAAGATACGAGCGATGACACCAAGGCCATCCGCGCTATCAATGATTTCATCCCGACCGACAATCGCGTCGAAGCGGTGATGCTCGGAATCTCAGACGGCCTGACCATCGTCCGCAAGAAGTGAAGGCCGAAAAAATCCCGCAATCAAAGATTCGAATCGAGACGGCGCGCCTCATCGGCGCGCCGCTCGGCGATGCCGACTCCGCGGCTTTGCGCGAGTTGCATAGCGAGCCACGCGTCGCTGCGACCCTCGCAGCCGACCGTCAGCCGATTACCGAAAGTGCGACGCGCGAGATGATTGCGCGATCGATAGAACACTGGCAGAAATTTGGGTTCGGCCTGTTCAGCTTCCACGTTCGCGCGACGGGTGCGTTCGCCGGCTACTCCGGAATCAAGCACACGATGGTCGAGGGAGCGGACCTCGTCGAATTGGCTTACGCGGTACCGTCGACGCTCTGGCGCTCGGGCTATGCCAGCGAGATGTCGCGCGCGGCGGTGCGATTTGTGTTTGAACGGCAGGCGATTCAAGAATTGGTCGCGTTCACGCTGACGAACAATCTGGCTTCGCGCCGAGTGCTGGAGGCGTGCGGTTTCAACTACCAACGCGACATCAGGCACGCCAGCCTGCCGCATCTGCTCTACCGACTGACGCGCTCTAGCCGCGCTGGCTGATCGCGCTCACATTGTGGTTGCGGCCGCGAAGCTGCGCGTGCCGTGCGCGACCTGCGCGCTCACGACGTTGCGGCAATCGAGCGCATGCCAGGTGCTATCGCGTTCGGAGGGATACTCGATTCGAGCGTTCTTGCAGATGGCGGCGCGCTCGATCGTGAAATCGGGCTTGGTCATCACGAGTTCGGTTCCACCGTCGGCCTTGGTGCGGATCGAATCGACGTGATCGTAGGCGAGGCGGCTCGGCTCGATCGTCTGCAGCAAAGGCATCACGACTTCAAGCAGCGGACCTTGCTCATTGGCGATCAGCGCCCGTGCGTGATTTACGTCGGCCGCGAAGTCAATCTTTCCGAGCACCGTTGGAAAGCCGCGCTCGAAGGCTCCGGCCGCCATCGCCTTGGCATTGTTGGTAATTGAAGCCGCAACGAAACCGGCGGGCATCATGTTGAGCCGGCAGCCGAGCGCTACGAACGCATCGCGGAACGGACCGATCGGGGACGCGGGCACATCGAACACCACCAAGCGGCAGTAAGCAGGCGACGAGCGGCAGAACTCGGGCGGCAGACGATCGAGCAGACCATCCTTGCGCACTTCGAAGTAAACGTTGAGCATCGTTGCGTTGGCGCAGGTCCACGGCAGCGCGGGAAGGTCGGGGCGCGTCTTCGGCAGCTCAATTTTATAAAGCTCGTGGCGGGCTCGTCCTTGGTCAGGCACGGCGATGCTCCTTTGGGCGCGCGTCAGCGCCGATTCTACTTCTGGTTCTTTTTCTTTTTGGCGGATTTGGAAGCCGCGCCAGGCATCAGCAGCTCCATCGGCGGCTCTTTGTCGTAGCGGTTCAGCGTGTCGGTGATCTCAAACCATTCCGATTTCGAACCGTGCCAGATATGCGCCGCGGGGCGCGCACCGCCCGCGTCCTCGAGCGAGCCGAGCCGCACGCGAACTACGTAGGGGAACGACTTGCTAGAGCCATAGAGAGGCGATCCGCATCTTTTGCAGAAGTGGCGGAATTGGCCCTTCGAGGACTCGAAGCTTCTGATCGATTTCTCGCCGCTGACGATTCGAAACGCCCTGGCCTCGACCGACGCGTTGGTCGCGAATGCCGAACCCGTCACGCGCCGGCAGATCGAGCAATGGCACATGACGACCGGTCCGAGCACGCCGTTGATTTCGTAGCGGACTTTGCCGCAGAGGCATCGGCCCTTGAGCATCTCGGACGATCAGGCGGGCATCGGCGGCGCTTCTGGACCGCCCTTGCTGGTATCGCGGCTCTTATCGGGCTGGTCCTCGGCGAACGCCGGCATCACGTACTTGGCGAATCGCTCGAGGCTCGCCAGCACCTTCTGCTGCGCAATCTGCTGATCGAAGTTGATCATGCAGCACACGCGCTCGACGCCGACCTCGTCCCAGTAGCGGAGGTTTTCGATGATCTGATCGGGCGTGCCGACCGGGAAGCCCTCGCGGAGCGAGAAAATCTCAGCCTGGCTCAAGAGCGCTGTCGCGTTGGCCTGCGCCGTGTACGCGTTCGACGGATAGATTCCACCGAGGCCGACCAGGTGCGCCGCCGTGCGGAAGAAATTGAACGCCGCCGCGCCGCCGACCTCGCGCGCTTCGGCCTCGCTTTCGCCGCAATAGAGCCAGCTCGCGGCGTTGACCTGATTGTTGACGAACTTACCGACTGGGTCGCAGTGCTTGATGATGCGCCGATAGTCGGCGACCAGCCGCTTGTAGTCCGCGGGGGTGCCGAGCGTGACGCCCAGCATCCCAATTCCGCGCTCGGCCGCTTGCACTGCAGTCTCGGGCGACGACACCGCCACCCACATCGGAGGATGCGGGTCCTGGATTGGCTTCGGCAGGATGTTGCGCGGCGGCATCTTGAAGTATTTGCCGTTCCACTCGAACTCTTCCTCGGTCCACATCCGCGGGATCGCGCGAATCACCTCGTCCCACATTTCCTTGGTGTTGTCGGGATCGATCCCGAAGCCGCCGACCTCGGCCCACGTCGCCGAGCGGCCCGTGCCAAATTCCAGGCGACCATTGGAGATCAAATCGAGCGCGGCGGCTCGCTCTGCGATGCGCGCCGGATGATTCATCGGCGGAAGGCATACCGCGATGCCCTGTCCGACATGAATCCGCTTGGTACGTGCCGCGGCCGCGGCGAGGAAGACCTCCGGCGCGGAGGAGTGCGAATACTCCTCGAGGAAGTGATGCTCGACCTCCCAGACCTGGTCGAAACCGAGTTCGTCGGCAAGTTCGATTTGCTCGAGCGCCTGCTGATAGGCGCGCAACTCCGACTGGCGATTCCAGGGCTTCTGCACCGAGTGTTCGTAGAAGATTCCGAATTTCATGGCCGCTCCGTTTGCCGCGATCTCGCGCGGCGCCGCTACATCGCGCTCAGTTCAGTTTGACCAGGCTCGGACAAAAGCCGAGGCCGACGGTGCCGGGGCCGCAATACGCGCCCGCTGACGGCCCCAGCTCGGTGACGATCAACCTTTTGCACCGAAGCCGCTTCGTCGCCGCCGCGGCGAGGTCAGCGGCGGCGCGCGCATTGTCGCCGTGCGTGACGATCACGGTCGCATCGCCCAAGTCGAGCTCGGCCTCGGCCCGCTTCATCATCGCCTCGACATTCTCCGCCTGCGTACGAGCTTTTCCAACGACGGCCACACGTCCCCACACGCGAACGAGAGGCAGCATCCCGCGCAGGCTCCCGACCTGCATCTCATAGATCGAGATACGTCCGTCGCGCTGGAGATACTCGCTAGTAGCAGGCGCGTAATAACTATCGATATGGGGAGTCGCCTCTTCGATCGCGGCGATCACCTCCTCGGCGCTCGCGCCACGCGAAGCCATCTCGGCAGCTTCGATCGCAACCGCGCCGAGAGCAGTCAGTGCGCGGCCCGTGTTGAGGACATCGACTGCGATTTGATTGTCGCGTTTCGCGACCACTGCCGCTGAATAGGCGGAAGTGTAGGTCGAGCACGACTCGAACGGGTTGATGAGACAGAGAACTCCTTCGCCCCGCTGATGCGCCCGGCGGTAGGCCTCGAGGAAATCCTTGGGCATCGCCGCGGCAACCACCGGCAGGCGCGGCTCGCCCGGCAGGCGGCGATAAAATTCGGCGCGCTTAAGCCGCGTGTCGTAGAAGAACTCCGTCGCGAACGCGACCTGTAAGGGCGCGATTTCGATCCCGCGCCGCGCTGCCTCGGCGACCGGCAAATCGATGCTGCTATCGCTCACTATTGCCAGAGGTTGTGCCACGTCCGTACCACTCGGTTAGTAGCGCTCCAATGCGAATAGCCCGCGCCTTGCAGCCGGTCAAGGACTCTAACACCCGTTCGGGTCACAGCCGAGTGCCGCGGTTTGGACCGCTATGGACGGCGCGGTAGACTCATCCCTCTGAGTTTGCGAAAGCAATCGGCGTAATGGAAGAACGATACGACCCGAAGAAAATCGAACCGCGCTGGCAGGCCGAGTGGGATCGCACCGAGCTTTACAAGACGGGTGAAGATCCCGGGCGGCCGAAGTTCTATGTCCTCGAGATGTTCCCCTATCCGTCCGGCGCCGGTCTCTCTGTCGGCCATCTGCATAACTACGTCCCCTGCGACGTGATCGGCCGCTACAAGCGGATGGCCGGGTTCAACGTGCTGCATCCGATGGGATGGGACGCGTTCGGGCTGCCGGCAGAGAATGAGGCA
The DNA here is from genome assembly GCA_030038355.1 of Candidatus Binataceae bacterium. Taxonomy (GTDB): domain Bacteria; phylum Desulfobacterota; class Binatia; order Binatales; family Binataceae; genus JASHPB01. The sequence goes on along the minus strand of JASHPB010000329.1, from coordinate 2,401 downwards.
ATCCTGCGGCAGGCGCATCCGTCGGAGATGGTGCCGCGCTACGCCGCCAACTTCCGGCGTCAACTCACCATCTCAGGATGCGCCTACGACTGGTCGCGCGAGATCAATTCCTCGCTGCCCGAGTATTACAAATGGACGCAGTGGTTCTTCCTGCTGCTCTATCGGCGCGGCCTCGCTTACCGCGCTATGGGTTCGCAATGGTGGTGCGATAAGTGCGGCACGATCCTGGCCAACGAGCAGGTCATCAACGGATGCTGCTGGCGGCACACCGACAATCCCGTTTCCAAGAAGGACCTCGAGCAGTGGTATCTGAAGATCACCGCCTACGCCGACCGCCTGCTCGAAGACCTCGACCAGATCGACTGGCCCGAGCCAATCAAGCTGATGCAACGCAACTGGATCGGGCGCTCCGAAGGCGCTGAGCTCGCGTTTCCCGTGAAGGGGCATCAGCGCAAGGAAGTACGCTTCTTCACCACGCGTCCTGACACGGTGTTCGGTGTCTCGTTCATGGTGCTAGCGCCTGAGCATCCTCTGGTCGCCGAGATCACTAGTCCCCAGCAGCGCGCGGCGGTCGAGGCATACGTTAGCGAGGCGCGACGGCAGACTGAAATCGATCGCCTCTCGACGGCGAAGGAAAAGACCGGCGTCTTTACCGGCGCGTACGCGCACAATGTCTTCAGCAAGAACGATATCCCGATTTGGATCGCTGACTACGTGCTGCTCGGCTACGGCACGGGCGCCATCATGGCGGCGCCCGGACAGGATCAGCGCGACTTCGAATTCGCCACGAAGTACGGCCTCGAGATTCCACGCGTCACTGCGCCGCTCGATGGCACGCCGCCGCCGAGTGATCGAGCCTTCACCGATCAGGGCGTCGCGATCAATTCGGGCTTTATCAACGGCAACCAGACCGCCGATGCACGCCAGGCGATTTGTCAGTACGCGGAGCGACATGGAATCGGCAAGGCGACGATTAGCTATCGGATGCGCGACTGGTTGATATCGCGCCAACGCTACTGGGGATGCCCGATTCCGATCGTGTACTGCAAGAACGATGGCATCGTTCCCGTGCCCGACGATCAGCTGCCAGTCCGGCTGCCGCAGATGAAGGAATACCTGCCGGCGGGGACGGGGCGATCTCCCCTCGCCAACGTGCCCGAGTTTGTCAACACGACGTGCCCGAAGTGCGGCGGACCGGCTGAGCGCGAGACCGACACGCTCGACGGCTTCGCCTGCTCGTCGTGGTACTTCCTCCGCTTCGCGTCGCCGCACGAGAAGCGCTTCGCCTTCGATCGCAAGGCCGTGGACTATTGGCTGCCGGTCGACCTGTACGTCGGCGGCGCAGAGCACGCCGTGATGCATCTGCTCTATGCGCGGATGTGGACCAAGGTGATGTTCGACTCCGAGCTGATCAACTTCCAGGAGCCGTTCCCCGTCTTGCGCAACCAGGGCGTAGTGTGGGCGCCCGACGGACAGCGCATGTCCAAGAGCAAGGGCAATGTCGTCACGCCCGATGCGATGATCGACAAGTACGGCGCCGACGCTCTTCGGCTCTGGGAGCTGTTCATGAGCCCCTTCGACGAGCCGACCAACTGGAACGAGGGCGGCGTCGCCGACACCCAGAAGTTCATCACGCGTGCCTGGAACTTCGTGCGGCGCTACGTCGAGGCAGGCGCGCCGGACGGCAAGCCGTCGACCGAAACGCTGAAGCGCGTTCATCAGGCGATCGCGAAGATCACCGATCTCGTCGAGCGCTTCCGCTTCAACACCGCGCTCGCCGAGCTGATGGCGCTCCTGAACGTGTTGCAGAGGCTCGCACCGGCCGAGTTGAATCGGTTCATCGTCGAATCGTACGTCACGATGCTCGCGCCGATGGCGCCGTACGTGACCGAGGAGATCTGGCGCGCCCTCGGTCACAACGAATCGATTCATCTGAGCTCGTGGCCGAAGCACGATCCCGAACTCGCGCGCGAGGACACGGTGACGGTCGTGGTTCAGATCAATGGCAAAGTTCGCGATCGTCTGACGCTCGCGGCCGGTACCGACGAGGATGCGGTGCGCGAACTCGCGCTCAAGAGCGAGGCGGTCCAGCGCAATCTCGCTGGCAAGCCGCCGCGCAAATTCATCTACGTCAAAGACAAGATGCTGAGCATCGTCGTGTAGCCGGCGCTCGAACCTTGAAGGTAACGCGATTTGCGTGCGATGCTGCCCTCGGTGCGCCCTACTCTCTCGCTCAAGGAGTGCTTGCGATGGCTGACGACATCCTGAAGGTAGCTCACCACGAAAATTACGCGGTGCTGTCGCTCAATCGCCCCGAAAAACGTAACGCGCTTAATCAGCCACTGATCGAGGCACTCAACAACGCGCTCGCTCAACTCGAGGGCGACCGGGAAGTGCGCGC
>JASHPB010000328.1 GCA_030038355.1 Candidatus Binataceae bacterium | reverse complement strand
TTCCGTTGAACTGCCCGCCATTCACGCCCGCGAAGCCGCCCGCCGGGTTGCCATGAATCCCGCCGATACCTGCAATGCCCCCGATCCCGCCAACACCACCACCGCCGAAGGCGAGCGCACTCGGCGCGTACGCGACCGCGACTATTGCCGCGATGGCGCCGGCGATTACCACCCTCATCAACATCAACTTTGCGTGCTTCGGGATCGAGTTCATATGACGGCCTCCCGCGGATATTGCCGCTAGGCGCACTAACCCGTAATCGGGCGCTCGGGTTCCGCCACGCAGTAGGCACAACGGCAGAGCGCCCTCAGCTGATTCATCGTGAGAATCGTCTCATGGCCGTCGGTCCAGGCGATGAATACCGCTGCCTCGCCGAGCCGAGATAGCGCGCGAAGCCGCTGACTGGCGGGCGCAATCTCGCCTTCGACCGCGCCACCGCACTTCTCGCATGGGCATCCGCGGCGCAAATTCTCGAGCGGGAAGATACTGTCGTGGCCGTCGATCCATTGCACGCCCACGGCGTACCGACCCACTTCGTTAAGCCCCTTGATATTTGCGGTCCTGGGTTTGATAAGCGCCATAGAAAGATGTCTGATTGAGTATAACCCCTTGGCCCTGATCGGGGGAGCATGGATTTTCCCCGCGCGGCCAGGCGTCTGGAGCGGAAAACCCTGGAGGTGGAGATTTCGATGGACGAGAAAGCCAAGAAACAAGCCCTGCTGATGATTCCCTACGGACTTTTCGTGCTCGGCGCCGCACACGGCGGAACTGCCACGGCCGCAACCGTTAACTGGGTCACACAGGCAAGCTTCAATCCCCCGCTCGTCGTGGTTGGCATCAAGAAGGACTCGGGCTCGCACTCGATGGTGAAGGATTCGAAAAAGTTTTCGCTCTCGATGCTCGGGTCGGGGCAGAAGAATATTGCGGGCTTCTTCTTCCGCCACGTCGAACCGAAGGACGGCAAGTTCGGCGATATCGCGTTCAGTAACGGCAGCAACGGCACGCCGATCATCAACGACGCACCCGCCGCGGTCGAATGCGAAGTGGTTGGATTCTACGAACTCGGCGACCACAGTGTCGTCGTCGGCAAGGTCACCGAGGCTCACGTCAAGCGCGAGGCTGAAGCGCTCACGATGAAGGAGACAGGCTGGAACTATGGCGGCTGAGGCGCCGCCCGAGCCCGACCCTGCAGCAGTGGAGGGTGTGCTCGCACGCCTTGCCGCGCACGCCGGCCGTGAGCTGCTCGACAAGAAACCGCACTGGGGCGACGCCATCGAGTGCGACGGCCTACTCTGCGCCGCGCGCGCTCCGGGAGCCGGCGAGGCAGTCGGCGTCGCCGAGAAATGGTTCGCGCCCAAACTCGCGGTTGGGCCGCGGCTCGATGGATGGTTCTGGTTCTGGGCGGCTGAGGCCCTCCCGGCGCTGAAACTCCACGCCGTTACTGGCCATGGCGCCTACCTCGAGTACGCGCGGCGCATTCTCGATCATATCGAGACCACGGCGGCGCGCACGGAGGATGGCGGCATCACGCCGCATCCTCCCGCCTTGGAGCTTTGGGTTGACGTCGCCTACTTCACCGCTCCCGCGATGGCGCTCTACGGGCGAATCACGGGCGAGCAGCGCCACCTCCGGCTCGCGCTCGGTCAACTGGTGGTGCATTGGAAGTATCTCGCGGATGCTCCGAGCGGGCTCTTCTGGCACGTCGCCTACGTCGACAAGAAGCGGCATTCACCATGCTTTTGGGCTCGCGGCAACAGTTGGTTTTCGATCGCGGCGACGGAGGTGCTGGCGCAGATCGAAGGCATACCGCGGCCCGAGCTGTTTGGGGAACGCCCGCATCTGATCGAGGCGGCGCTCGCCAAGCAGCTGAACGCCATCGTGGGCCTCCAGGACAAGTCCGGGCTCTGGCATACGGTGATCGATCGTCCCGATTCGTATCTTGAATCGAGCGCCAGCGCGGGCTTTGCACTGGCCCTCGGGCGGGCTCTGCGAGCCCCCGTGCGCGGACTCGACCGCGAGCGCGCGGCGCATTGCTACGGGCGAGCGATTGGCGCGATCGCCGGGAAGATCAATTCCGCAGGAGAATTCACCGGCGTGTCGCAGCAGACGCCACCAGGCGATTTCGAATTTTACAATTCGATCGAGCAGGGCACGGCGCCGTTCGGCACCGGCGTGTGCCTGATGGCGCTGAGCGAGGCGCTCGCCCACGGAGCTTCCTAGCGGCAGGCTCGTCGTTCACTACTTGTCATCCCGAGTGAGGCGGAGCATCGCGCGACGAAGAGGAATCCAGGCGAAGCGATTCGCTGCGAAGCGGCCACGGCCTGCAGCCTCTCGCTCGCTCTCGTCATCGCGGAGTCGGCCGCAGCGGCCTTGGATTCGTCGCGCAACGCTCGGAATGTCGTAGCGTGGCCTGCGTCTCCTCACGGCCTCGCCCGCGGCGGACGCCTTGAGGCGGAAGCCGCACACCGGGTGAGGGCATATCGCGGCGCGTGCCGCACTGCGTCCGTCGCACTGCGTTACCCAGTCACACAACGCCGCTGCTAAGTTAGTAACCGTCGATTCGAACTCATTGACCGCCTGCGCTGCAGGCATTGGCAAAAGCGGCGGGGACATAAGCGATGGCGAACAAGAAGGTAGTGGTATTGCCGGGTGACGATGCGGCCCCCGAGGGGATGAACGCAACGATGGAAGTGCTGCGCGCGATGCGCCTGTCGATCGATTTCGACGAATTCCCGCCCGGCGAAAGATGGGTCCGCGGCGAGACCGACGCCAAGGCGCGCGCTGCGATCGACAATTCCGACACAACGCTTTTCGGCTCGACCTCGGGCAAGACCACGTCGATTGGCTACCTGCGATGGGGCAAGCAGACCTACGCCAACGTCCGGCCCACCCGCTATCTCAAGGGCTTCAGGAGCCCGCTCGCCAGGCCCGAGGGAATTGACTACTTAATCGTGCGCGAGAATCTCGAGGACCTTTATCTCGGCCTCGAAGGACCGCTCGGTGACCTTGCTCCGCTGCAATTGAAGAGCAGGATCCTGCGCGGGCCGCTCGACACCTCGCGGCGCGGCATCTATGCGATCAAGGTGATTACCGAGGCCGCGACGCGCCGCGTCGTCGAATTCGCCTGCCAGCTCGCGATGAAGCGCAAGCGGGCCGGCGGCAAGGGCAAAGTCACCGTCACCTCGAAGTACAACATGCTGCACGAATCCGACGGTCTCTTCCGCAAAGTCGCGGAAGAAACTGTCGCGACGCATCCGGAAATCACTTACGAGCAGTTCATCGTTGACGACTTTGCGCGCCGCGTCGTCGCGTCGCCGCACGATCTCGATGTCGTCGTGCTGCCGAATCTATACGGCGATATCCTGTCGGATGCGGCTGCCGGAACGATCGGCGGCCTCGGCGTCGCACCCAGTGGATGTTACGGCGACAACTACGCCTACTTCGAATCGGTGCACGGCACCGCACCGGATATCATGGGAATGGGCATCATCAATCCTACCGCCTCGATGCTCGCGGCGGCGATGATGCTCGAGTACCTCGGTCTCAAGTCCGAGGCGGCTCGCCTCGATGACGCGATCCGCAAGGTCTATGCGGAAGGCCGCGCGCTCACTCCCGACCAAGGCGGCAAGAGCGGGACAATAGACTTCGCCCGCGCCGTAATCGATGCGCTCTAGTTCGTAGACTCGCCGGAGAGTCGGCCGCAGGCGAGGCTATT
>JASHPB010000327.1 GCA_030038355.1 Candidatus Binataceae bacterium | reverse complement strand
CAGCATCTGGCCGGGATGAAGGATTCGAAGATAATCGTCGCGATCAACAAGGACGAGGAAGCTCCGATCTTCAACGTCGCCGACTACGGGTTGGTGGCGGACTTGTTCAAGGCGGTGCCCGAGATGGCGGCGGAAGTGAAGAGGCTGAAGCACTCCTGACGCGGCCCCGGCGTCTTCGCTGGCGTCAGCCGCGCGCGTGGCTATGCGAGGATTGCGTATCTTTATATATGAACTAGGATCTACATATATGGAGACTTGGAGATGGCGCCACCGGCAGCTCGCAAACTAAAGTCGGAGGCCATCGCCCGCGATCGCCACGATCCCGAGGGGCGGCGGCGGCTCTCGGGCCCCCCGATGCGTACCTTCTTCAATATCGCGCCGGCGTGGGGTGTCTCCGTCGCCGCTCAGCGCGGACTCCTCGGATGGTCGGCGCCGTCGACCTACCACAAGTACAAGGCGGGCCAGGTCGCCGCTCTCGCTTACGACATGCTCGAGCGCATCTCGCTCGTGCTCGGCATCTAGCAGGCGCTGCACATCCTCGACCCGCAAGCCGAATTGGCCGATCAATGGGTCAGGCTCGCCAACCGGAACCAGATCTTCGGCGGCAAGCCGCCACTCGATCTGATGATCGGCGGCCTATATCGCGTGCGGCACCTGCTCGACGCGCGGCGCGGCGCATGGTACGCGGCGTTTACGTTGAAGACCGCACACGCGGAAGCGATTCACGCGCGGACGCGCGAGCTGGAGGAGATCGACCCGTGGTTCGACACAGCTCGGCAGATGGTTTCTTACCCCGCCGATTTGAGCGGGCGCTTTGATGAGATTCGCGGAAGGAAGTTCGCCGCGTTCCTCGATCCTGACGACTACACGAAATCCCAGGTGCTCGCGCGCGAGTTGCTCGATTCGGCTGCGAACGGGATCGTCTATCCGAGCGTGCGCGAGCACGGCGGCACCTGCCTCGCGTGCTTTCGTCCGCGGCTGGTGAGGAACGTGAAGCAGGGCGCCTTCTTCGAATATCGATGGACTGGGTCGCGTGAGCCGGCGATTCGCAAACTCTGATTCCTAGGCGGCGCGCGATTTGCCGAGCCGCTTGATCGCCTCCTCGAGCGGTCGCGCCGCGTGGTCGTAATCCTTCCACGCCTTGCTTTTCGCGAACAGCGCGGGCGCCGTCCTGATCGTGAAGCGCTTTGGGTCGAGTCCGGCACGCACTTGAGGCCATTCCACCGGCATTGAGATCGGCGCGCCGTCGCGCGCCCGCGGCGAGAGCGGAGCGACCGCGGTCGACATCCGATCGTTGCGCAGATAGTCGAGAAAGATTTTTCCGCTGCGTGCCTTCTTCGCCATCGTGGTCAGATAGCGATCGGGATCGTCCGCAGCCATCTGCGTGACGATCTCGTGCGCGAATGATTTCGCCTCCGGCCACGTGAGCGGAGCTTTTTTTGTACGCGTGAGCGGAGTCACCAGATGCATCCCCTTGCCGCCCGTCGTCTTGCAGAAGCTCACGAGGCCGAGCGTGGCGAGCCGATCGCGAAGCTCGCGGGTCGCTTCGATCACAGCGTCGAACGGGACCTCGGGCGCGGGATCGAAATCGAACACCAGGCGGCCCGGAATTTCGGGCTCGTCGGGATAGCAGTTCCACGGATGCAGCTCGAGCGCGGCGATTTGTCCGACCGCGATCAGCGCTTCGTGACTGTCGATCTGCAAATAAGCCTCGTGGTCGCCTCTGACCTTGACCAGCTTGAGCGACTTGTCTATTCCCTTGAGCCCGTGGCGTTGGAAGAAGAGCTCGCTCTTGATTCCATCGGGTGCGCGCACGATCGAGCACGGCCGTCCTTTGATATGTTCGACAATGAATTCGCCGACGGTCTCGTAGTAGCGCGCGAGCTCGATCTTCACGACGGGTTTGCCGTCGCCCGCATCGGGCCACATCTCTTTGTTCGGATGGGAAATGTCGATTCCCATCACGCGCACGATTCCGCCGGACTTCGGTTTGGGTGCGACAAAAGCGTTCGGCCTCGATTTTGGGAGCGGTGGTTTGACCACTTCAACTTCCTCCACCGGTGCTGGGTTCTCGACGCCAACGTCGGTCGCTGCGATATCGTCGCGGAGTCCTTTGAATGCTGATTGGCGCACCAGGCCGTCCGTCGTCCATCCACCGAATTCGATTTCCGCCACCAGCTCGGGCTTGGTCCAGTGAACGTCCGGTTCTCTCTTCGGCGCGTTAGGTCCGGTGAATAGACTTTGGTCGGTCTCGACTGCCTTCAGGCGCGGCATGATCTGATCGACCACGTCCTCAGCGAAGCCCGTTCCGACGCGGCCCGCGTAAGTAAATTGCTTGTCCCTGTAAACTCCGACCAGCAGCGAGCGGAAGCGGCTGCCCTCGCTGCTCCATCCGCCGATCACGACCTCCTGGCCATTGCGGCACTTGGCTTTGGTCCATCCTTCGCGGCTGCCGGAGCGATATGGGCTGTCGACGCGCTTCGACACGATTCCTTCGAGATGCATGGCGCGCGCGGTCTTCAGCACCTCCTCGCCCTCGGCGTCGAAATGATCGACGTAGCGGATCGGGGAATCCTCGGGCAGCTGCTCGAGCATCGCGGCGAGCCGGCGCTTGCGCTCCTGGAGCGGGAGATCGCGCAGATCTTCGCCGCCATCGAAAAGCAGATCGAACGCGAAGTAAACCATCGATCCCGTGCCGTCGCCGGAGAGCGCCGCCTGTAGCGCGGTGAAATCCGGCACCGCATCCTTGTTGAGGACAACGACTTCGCCGTCGATTATGGCGTCGGGAAGTTCCGCGCCCGCCTCCGCCAGCGCGCGGAACTTGCGCGTCCAGTCGAGTCCTTTGCGCGTGCGGAGCATTACCTTGCCGCCCTCGAGGCGCATCTGGATCCGGTAGCCATCGAACTTGATTTCGTGGACCCATCCCGCGCCGGCTGGAGGTCGCTCGACGGCCTTGCTCAGTTGCGGCGCGACAAATTCCGGCATCGGCGTCGCTTGCTTGCGCGCCGCGGACTTCTTCGAAGGAGCCGGCTTGGCCGCGCCGTTCGTTGATGCTGCAGGCTTCGCATTGGAATGGACAGCGCTCGTTATGTTGGCCGCGCGAAGCTCGGCAGCACTGCCGCGATTCGAATGCCAAACGGCGTCGGGCGGCGTCGCACTTTTCGTATCGAGCATGAACGGCGAGGGGCCGCGCCCCTTGCCCGCGACGATTTGCTCCATCGATCGGCCCGAGGCGACGGATTTCGCGTCGGCGAGCAGCGCGTCACGGTCGGCGTCGTGGGCAAAGTCGTCGCGATGCTTGATCAGGAGCCAGTTGTGCTTGTTGTCGCCGCGGCGCTTGTTCTTGATCCGCACCAGCACCCATCCGCCGTGCAGCTTTTCACCTTCGAGCGCGAACTTGAGGTCGCCCTTTTCGAGCGCGCGGACGGGATCGCCCTCGGGCAGCCAGTAGCCGCGATCCCAGAGCATCACGGAGCCGCCGCCGTACTGGCCCTTCGCAATCGTGCCCTCGAAGTCGCCGTAGTCGAGGGGATGGTCCTCGACTTCGACCGCGAGGCGCTTGTCGCGCGGGTCGAGCGACGGCCCGCGCGTGACGGCCCACGATTTGAAAACGCCGTCGAGCTCGAGGCGCAAGTCGTAGTGCAGGCGCGTGGCGGCGTGCTTCTGGATTACGTAGCGGAGGATGGGAGATTCCTTGACCTGGACCTCGCCGCTGGGCTCTGCGGTCTTCGTGAAGTCGCGCTTGGCGCGGTAGGTCGAGAGTTTGCTGTTCGCCGCCATGGTGCCGCCGCAATCAAACTCTGATCGCGGCTCTATTTATAAGTCTAGGACGATATGCGAAGCGACCGCCAATTTCGCGCACTCAGGAGATGTGAAGAAAGTTGAATCCATCACTGGCGCGTCAAACTTCGCTTGCCCTGGGGGAAGGGAAAGAGGGTTAAGTCGCGGTTCGGTCAGCAGTTTTCAGGATCAAAGGACGCAACCTGACCCCAACCCCTTGCCGCAGGGTAAAGGAGCAGCCACCATTTCGTACCGCTGTCGCTCGAGGGCCTGAATTCATTCCTTCAGAGGCTCAGGCGGCGTCGGGCGGGAACATCATCTTCCCGCCCTTGAACTCGCGCGCGACGAAATCGATAAAGCCGTGGCGCACGGGCCATTCGAGGCGCGTGTCGCGCCAGTGGATACGCCCGTCGGGGCCGACGAGCTCCGACGCGAGATCGTGCATCTTCGCCATCGCGACGCGCATGCGCCTCAGATCGGCCGCGACGGCGGGAATCGCGCGCATCCGATTCATCCAGGCTTGTAGCTTCTTGAACTGGTTCGGGTCGATATTCATCGCGCGTGCCGTCGGCACGTGGCAGACGGCGGCGATATCCGCGAGGCTCAATTCACCGCAGAAGAAATGGCGATTGCCGAGCTCGCGCCCGAGCACGCCAAACAGGGCCTCGTATTCCGCCTTGGCCGCAGCTTTCATCGCGGGCGCTTCTGGAGCGTCCGCGCGAAGCATCGCGATAAAATAGCCGTAGGACACGGCGTCGAAGGAGCGGTCGCAGAGATCTTCGAGCGAGCGCATCCGCGCGCGCTCGAATGCATCGCGCGGGTAGAGCGGCGGCAGAGGATGCGTCTGCTCCAGGTACTCGCAGATGATAGTCGAATCGGCGATCCGGCGGCCGTCGTCGAGGATGAGCACCGGAACTTCGGCGCGGACACTGGCGTCGCGGAGGTCGGGCTTGCGATCGAGCGAGTAGCATCGCTCGACGGATTCATACGCGATGCCCTTGTAATCCATCGCGATGCGGACCTTGCGCGCATAGGGGCTGGTCGTGAATGTGAAGAGTTTCATAGGCGTGGCGCTCCCGATCGGATAGTCGCCCGTCATCGCTAAAGTTTCAAACGCCCGTCGCGGCTGGGAAACGACGCTTCATTTTTGGAACAACCTCGCCCGGTATGCGGCTTCCGTCGACGGCGTCAGCGGCGGGCGAGGCTGTTCAGAACAAGCCGCGCGACAAAAGGACAAAGTGGAGTT
>JASHPB010000326.1 GCA_030038355.1 Candidatus Binataceae bacterium | reverse complement strand
ACTTCGGCAAGCCGCTCATCGGCGACCCGCATTGGAATCCGCTCTGGGAAGTCGCAGTCGATCTCGACCTGCCCATCAGCTTCCACATCGGCTCGGGCGACATGGCCGAAGGCATGGTGCGCGAGAGAATGAAGAGCTACGGCCCGATGGCGACATTTGCCGAGCTCGCGGTCGATATCTTCCTGCGCAATGGCGTTCAGCTCAACGACCTGCTGATGTCCGGCGTGCTGGTGCGCTATCCGAAAATCAAGTTCGTCTCCGTCGAGAGCGGCATCGGATGGATTCCGTTCGTGCTTGAGGCGATGGACTACCAGTTCATGGGCAACAGCGTGCGCGAAGAGCATCCGGAGTTCGAGCTGCTGCCGTCGGAGTACTTCGCGCGCAACATCTACGCCTGCTATTGGTTCGAACAGACCGCGCCGCGCCGCCTGATCGACAAGGTGGGAGTCGACAACGTTCTTTTCGAGACGGATTTCCCGCATCCCACTTCGCTTTATGGCGATGAGGTGCACGCGCGTATCAGCAGCGGTCTCTCCGATTGCGACGACACGACGCGGCGGAAGATCCTCTGGCAGAATGGGCAAAAGCTCTACAAGGTCACGGAACCGACCGCGGCCGATGAAGCCAGGCGCGCTGCAGCATGAGGTACGTAAAGAATTTTACGGAGTGATGCCATGATCGACGTGTACTACTGGCCGACGCCGAACGGAAAGAAGATAACGATACTGCTCGAGGAAGCGAGCATCCCTTACACGATCAAGCCGGTGAACATCGGACGCGGCGATCAGCTCACGCCCGACTTTCTGAAGCTCGCGCCGAACGGCCGCATGCCCGCGATCGTCGATCATGAGCCGACGGGCGGCGGCACGCCGATTACGATCTTCGAGTCCGGCGCGATCATGGAATACCTCGCCGAAAAGTGCGGCAAGTTCTGGCCCAAGGAACCGCACAAGAAGTACGAAGTTGTGCAATGGTTGTACTGGCAGATGGCGAACCAGGGTCCCAAGATGGGTGAACAGGGACACTTTCGCCGCGCCTCAAACAATCCGAAGAACGGCGACCAGAGCTACGCTCTGCTCCGCTTCGACAACGAGGTGCATCGCATTTTCGGCGTGATGAACCTGGGGCTGCACAAAAAGAATTATCTTGCGGCGGGCGAGTACACGATCGCCGATATGATTTGCTATCCGTGGGCGGCGACCTGGCAGAATCGCAATTTCGATATCAATGAGTTTCCCAACGTCAGGCGATGGCTCGATGAGATCGCCGCGCGGCCGGCGGTGAAGAAGGCAATGGCGGCAGGACCCGAGTATCGCGAGGATCCGGCGACGGTCTCTCAGGAGGAGCAGGCGCGCCGTGCCAAGCTGCTAACGCATCAGCGCGCGCAACAGATTCCCAAAGAATGGGGCTGAGACATAAGAACCTTGGTCGCTTCGACAACGATCCATCTCGGCCCTTCACGATTCGCGGCAGCTTCCTCGGGGAATCTTAAGACCCGGCTTTCTTCTCATCGTCCTGACGGTTTGGCCGTGGCTCGATCGCTCACCGCAGTGTGCCGAAGGGCGATGGTTTCCGCCGGAGCGTCGTCAGCAAGACGCGATCTTCTGCGTTGCGACATTCGCGATCGTCGTTTTGATCGTCAATCGGCGTCTATCTGCGCGGGCCGGACTGGCGCATCTACTGGCCGGGACAGACGCGGCCGGAGATGCCGCGGCTCTCCTGAGATGGCCGCGCGCAGTGAATCGCTCGAAGCGAAGGACTTGGCCTGGATTGGTCGCGATGTCATTGGTCTTCTTGGCGCCGGTCGCCTAGGGCTCTTGTCGTGAGTTTCGCAAGAAAGGGCGGCCCTACCATGAAAAGTTCCCGCTCTGCTCGGTCACTACGGGCGCGCGGACGATGCGCGGAGCTTTAGGTCCGCGATTCGGCGAATCAGGAATCCCAGGATTGGCGTCAGCGACCACTGCATCACCCGTCGTCTCGGAATGAATCGTTTTCTGTGCTGCCCAGTTCGATTCCAGAGCCGCTGACGCCGCATCCGACTAACCCCCTGGCTCGCGAAGCACGATTTCTCGGAATTCGGACGTACTCCGTGTCATGGCGGCGATGGATGGGCGGACGGTCGAGGGCACGCACATCAAAGGCAAGGAATGGGTCGATCCGCTGCTGTCGCCGGCACTCGCCGCGAGCAACGGCCTGACCATGGGCGAGATGATGCAGATGCGCTGCAATTTCTGTCATCGGCACGACCCGGCGACGCCGCGAATTGATGAAATCAACCTCGCGAAGGTGCTCCTCAAAAAAAGCAATGCGCGCTATATCACGTCGTCGAGGGCGCGGCGGCAACACCGGTCCCGAGCTGACGTACTACGGCGCCAAGAATCCTCAGTTGCTGAATTTCGCGCATGTTACCGACGCGCGCACCATGTTCAACTGGAACGTGCAGCACTTGACAAACGCCGGCATCGTTTCACCGCACACGCAGGTGCCGGCATTTCAATTCAACTTCTCGCTCGAGCAGGCGCGCGCCTGCACCGCTGGTGATGAGCTGGCGTCGAATCAACTATCCGGCCGAGTAGATCCCGATCCCGAAGCGGCCGCATCGGCGATGACGACGCCATCGCCGACTGCCTCGCCAACTTGCACTCCGACAGCTACGCACCCTCCGCCGCCACTCATTGACGCAGCGCTGAGTCTCACTTCGCTCGTGGGCGGTCGCGAGCCCGTCGCCTGAGTAGTATAGTTTTTCGATGGGCAGCGACCTCGAAGATGCGCGTGAAAAGATGGTCGTCGAACAGCTTGCGGCGCGCGGTATAAAGGATCAACGCGTGCTCGACGCCATGCGCGCGGTACCGCGCCATAGGTTTCTCCCCTCCGAGCTTCAGGATCATGCCTATGACGATGGTCCGCTGCCAATCGGCGAATCGCAGACAATCTCGCAGCCGTACATGGTCGCACTGATCGCGCAGGTCGCAGAGCTTGCCGGCACCGAACGGGTTCTCGAAATCGGCACCGGATGCGGCTATCAGGCAGCGGTTCTGGCGAGGCTCGCAGGCGAGGTCTATTCGATCGAGTGCATTGCGCATCTGCACGATCGCGCACGTATCATCCTCAACACTCTAGGCCTTGGAAATGTCTATCTGAAGTGCGGTGATGGCTCTGAGGGCTGGACGGAGCATGCGCCGTTCGACGTGATCGTGGTCACGACCGCGATGCCCGGTGTGCCGGGTCCGTTGCTCAGAGAGCTGACACCGGACGGAAAGTTCATCGCGCCGATCGGCGAAGACGAGCTGCAGACTCTGGTGAGAATCAGCCGCAAAAGCGGTCACTGGCAAGAGGAATATTTCGGCGAGTGCCGATTCGTGAAGATGACTGGCAAATACGGCTTCAAGGGCTGAAGCGCGCCGCGATGTGTGTCGTTAGCGCACGCATCGTGGCTGCGGCGCTCGAATCAGCAAGACGGCGGGGTGAGGCGGACGATGACTGCTAGACGGTCGCGCATGATGGCGGTGGCTCTGGGAGCGCTTATGCTTGCCCTCGCCGCATGCTCCCGCGAATCATCGTCGTCAATCCCCGCGCCCGGCTCACGCGTTGCCGCTACCCACGTGGTCGCTCCCGGTGACACTCTCTATCGAATCGCGCTGCACTATGGGGTGAGCGTCGGACGTCTGATGGCGGTCAACGGCATCAGCGATCCCGCCGCGCTGCGCGTCGGCCAGGTGCTTGTGATCCCCGGGCAATACCGAGAAGCCTCGCTCGGAACGGAGCGATCCAACAGCGCGCATATCTATAGCGGCCCCCGCGCGGAACGGCAGTTTCTATGGCCCGTTTACAGTGGTGCGGTCTCGTCGGGATTCGGCATGCGGAACGGCTCGATGCATGAGGGTGTCGATATCGCAGCGCCCGCGGGCACGCCGATTCACGCGGCTGATAGCGGCCTGGTCGAATTTGCCGGACAGCTTCACGGTTACGGCAATACCGTCATCATCCGCCACGACGATGACTACGTGACTGTCTACGCCCACAATCTTGTGAACCTGGTGCACGAAGGCGAGCACGTGGGTGCTGGACAGGTTATCGGGGAGATTGGCCGCAGCGGCCACGCAACCGGCGCAAACCTCCACTTCGAGGTGCGCCACGACAATGTCGCGCGCGATCCTCTCGCTTATCTGCCGCCTGCCGCTGACACGAATGCAACGGGGATCGCAGCGGCCGGCGCCATGTAGTAGGGACGAAATGGAATTTTGCGGCGGCTCCCGCTATCTTTGATGCTATTGTCAAAGACTTGGTGACCGCCAAAATATGAGCGTAGACGATTTCAAGCATCTCATCCGCGACATCGCGGATTTTCCAAAGCCTGGCATTCTCTTTCGTGACATCACCCCGCTGCTGGCCGATCCGCGAGGATTCGCGACTATCGTTGATCGGCTCGCCGAGCCGTACCTGGGAAAAGTCGACAGCGTGCTGGGAATCGAATCGCGAGGCTTTATCGTCGGCGCTCCGGTCGCTTATCGGCTCGGCGTGGGACTGACGATCGCGCGCAAACCGGGCAAACTTCCTTTCCGCACGGTCGACGAGAGTTACGAGCTCGAATACGGCACCGCATCGCTGCAGATGCATGAAGATGCCGTGAGGCCGGGTTCGCGCGTACTGATCGTCGATGACCTGCTGGCGACGGGCGGCACAGCGCGTGCTGCTATCAAGCTCGCGCATCGATTGGGCGGTGAAGTAATTGCCTGCGCCTTCGTGGTTGAACTCGGCGCACTGGGCGGACGCGCGCGCGTGGCGCCGACAGAGTGCTCGGCGCTGATCAAATACGACTAACGCTCGCACGCAGGGCGACGGGGCAGATCGAACATTCAATCAACCGTCCGATCCGTGCCAAACTGAACCCTGAGGAACGTGCCGTCGGATCACAACCATAGTGCCCACGCGGGTGTGCTCGGAGATCGGCGCCGCTTGTTCATCGTGCTCGGCGCAACCTCGGTCTTCTTCCTGGTCGAGCTCGTAGGCGGCTACCTCGCCGGCAGCCTCGCGCTGATGACCGATGCGGTTCACCTGCTGACCGACATCGCGGCGCTATGCATCAGCCTCTTGACGCTCTGGATCTCGACCCGGCCCGCATCTTCCGCCAAGACCTACGGTTACCTCCGCGCGGAGATTCTGGGGGCGCTGGTCAACGGATTGTTTCTTTGGCTGCTGGTCGTGTTCATCTGGATCGAGGCGGTACAGCGCTTGCGCCATCCGCAGCCGGTCGCCGGTCTCGCGGTGATGCTGATCGCGCTCGCGGGGATAGCATTCAACACCTTTTCAGCCTGGATGACCTCGACAGCGAGCACGGGTGGATTGGCTCTGCGCGCGGTTTTCCTTCACGTTATCTCGGATCTGATAGGCGCAATCGGCGTGCTGGTTTCCGGCGCGCTGGAATATTTCGCCGGGTGGTCAGCCGCGGATCCCGCAGTCAGCATCGTGATCGGCTTGCTGATCCTGTACAGCTCGTGGGATTTAGTGCGCGAGGGACTCGACATCCTGATGGAATCGACCCCCGCGCATATAAATCTCGAGGAGCTGCGCGGCGACCTGCTGGCAGTGAACGGCACCAAGGAAGTTCACGATCTGCACGTATGGTGCCTCACGTCGCGACAATTCGCGCTCTCGGCGCACGCGGTGGTAATACCTGGCGCCGATCACGATCGCGTGCTCGACGACATGTGCCGTATGCTGCAAACTAAGTTCAACATCCACCACATGACCGTCCAGCTCGAATATGGCAATCGCCGCCTGCAGGAGCCGGATCATTTTTGATTTCGCCTTATCCGGCCGGCGCTGGCTGGTTCGTGTTCCCAACGGACCGCAATGAAGACTGAGACCACTATATTCTACGACGTCGACACGCAGTGCGATTTCCTCGCGCCCGGCGGGGCGCTCTACCTGACCGATGCCGAGCAAATCGTCCCGCGGCTGAAGGAGATCACCCACTTTGCGCGCGAGACAAAAGTGCGCGTGGTCTGTGCCCTCGACCTTCACAGCCCTGGCGATCCGAGGCTTAAGAGTTGGGGCGGGCAATTGCCCGACCACTGCATCGTGGGAACTCCGGGTGCGGAGAAGATCGATGCGACTCGCCCGCTTAACCCAATGATCGTCGGCGCGCACGAGTTATCGCAGCAGGAAATCCAGGCGGCACTCGATCACAAGGGCGAGCTGCTATTCGATCGGCAAAAATTCGAGGCGCTCGCCGACAATGCTCACGCCCATTCGATAATGCGGCTGGTGCTGCGCCCATTCAGCGACATCGTGATGTACGGCGTCTACCTCGATGTATGCGTGGAGCGCGCGCTCCGCGCCCTTATCGGGCTCGGGCCCAAGCTCCATATACTCAGCGACGCGATCGCGATCGTCAACCAGCATGCCGCCGACTCCTTCGATGCGTGGCGGGCCGATGGAATCGACCTCGTCACCATGGAAGCGCTCAAGACTGCGATGTTGAATCAATGAACGAAGAACGCGCTGAAACCGGGGCCGAGAATGATGGTGGCGAGGATTCGGTCGACAGATTCGAAGAAGAACGCTGGCAGCGGCCGCCGTTTCAGCTCGGACGCGCGGCAGCTGCGCTCCTCCTCACCGCCACGGGCTTCGGCCTTTACGAGTACGTACTGGTTTCCTTCTGGTCGTCGCCCTCGCTCGGAATCTACGATCGTATCCCCTGGCCGGTTTACCTGATCTTTGTCGTGGCGCTGGCGCTGACGCTCGCTGCCGTACGAGTCGCGCTATCGCTCGAGTCGCCGCACGCGAAGCTCGGCTTTACGATGCTCGCGTTTCTGGCTTGCCTTGCGGTGGGAGTAGGCGGTGGCCGCTTCGTCAGTTACATGATTCGCGGCACGCGCAATCCGCCTTTCCAGTTGGCTCTGAAAGCCGGCGACCGGTTTCCTTCATTCACTCTTGCAGATCAGAGCGCATCATCGACCAGCGGTCCCGCGAGCCCAGGAGCGGCGGCCACGCTGATCTACATCTATCGCGGCGACTTCTGCCCTTTCTCGCGCTTCCAGCTCGAGCAGTTGACTCGAAGACATTCCGATTTCGCGCGCGCGGGCATTGATCTGGTCGCAATCAGCGCCGACCCGGTCGAGCGCTCGAGTTATCTCGCCAATTATCTGCATACGCAGATCCCGTTGCTCAGCGACCAATCGGAAACCGTTCTGAAACCGCTCGGCCTTGTGCAAACGCATCAGGACGGCGAGCCCGACAGTGCAATCCCCGCGTTCGTCATCGTCGATCGTGACGGAATCGTGCGCTGGACCTTCACTTCGCCCTACTACCGCGAGCTGCCGACCCCGGATGCTCTTCTCGATGCTGGCCGCGCGGCCGCTAAGAGCAATAAGACGCGTTCGCAGTAGTAGAATGATGTACCCTTGACGAGCAAACTTGAGCAGATCATCCACCTCCCATTTCTGCCTGTTCAAGGCTCGGGCGTTGAACCAACTTGCGCTTGATGTAATCCAAGCGAAGGGTCGAAGGGTCTAAGAAAGCGACCAAAGGCAGTTCACGAAAACTCGCTGCGCTGGTCGAGACCAGGGCGAAGAACGGAAGGCTCGACAAAAAACTGTCGATTTCGGCTCTCGATCGAATACTCGCAGCGATGAAAACCATGCACGACGAGCTCGACCAACTGCTCGCGGAAGCGCGCGCCTAGCGATTCACCAGCGCAATAGCACGTAGCATCAGCTTAGTAGCTCTCGCCGGATCGTCAGCCTGAAGAATCGCCCCGATCGCGGCAACGCCGGCAGGCCGCGCAGACTCATCGCACGCCCTATAGATTTCGCCGATGCGCTCCGGCCTCACTCCGCCTAGCGCGAAGACCGGAATTTGCGCGGCGCGGCAAGCGGCCGCGTATCCCATAAGTCCCCACGCGGGTCGGTACGGACCTTTGGAAATCGGATCGAATACCGGGCCGAAGACGACGAAGTCAGCCCCCTCGCGCGCCGCGCCCGCGATGTCGGCCGGAGAATGCGTCGAAATGCCGATCAGACGCGATTGGCCGAGCAGCTTTCGCGCCTGATTAGCACCGATTGAATCAAACGGTAGATGGACGCCGTCCGCGTTGGCCGCGAGCGCGACATCGACGCGTTCATTGACGAGGAGTTTCGCGGCGTGTCGCTCACACACCGTGCGCAGCGCGCGTGCCAGTTCCAGCAGCGGACGCGCCTCGAGGTCCTTCTCGCGGAGCTGAATCGCGACCGATCCGCGCATTCCGATTTCATCCGCCGCCGACAGAGCTCGCTCGCAGATCGCGGCGACGTCGCCACCCGGCGTCAGCCGCCGATCCGTGATCAGGTAGAGTTTGAACGTCACGCGCGAATTTTTGCTCATCGCGCGTCATCCCGATTGGGCTCGACGAGTCGGCGATTGCTAACCAATCAATCCCGTGAGCGGACTCGACGCCGAAGCATACAAGCGGCGTTCGATCCGACCTGCCAGATACGCAATTCGGCCGGCCTCGACCGCGAGGTTCATCGCGCGTGCCATCGCGATCGGGTCCTTGGCGCCCGCGATCGCCGTGTTCATCAGCACCCCGTCGCATCCTAGCTCCATCGCTTCGGCCGCGTCTGATGCAGTGCCGACGCCGGCATCGACGATAACCGGCACCTTGGCCTGCTCGATGATAATGGCCAGATTGAAGGGATTGCGGATGCCGAGGCCGGAGCCGATTGGCGCCGCCAGCGGCATCACCGCGATACAGCCGATTTCCTGCAATTTGAGGCAGGTCACCGGATCGTCAGTGATGTAGGGCATGACCTTGAAGCCCTCTTTCACGAGGACTTTTGCCGCCTCAATCGTCGCCGCAACGTCAGGAAAAAGCGTCGCCTGGTCGCCGATCACTTCGAGCTTCACCATCTCGCCAACGCCAACCTCGCGCGCGAGACGGCACGTGCGGATCGCCTCGTCCGCCGTGTAGCATCCCGCGGTATTGGGCAGAATCTGGTAGCGGCGCGGATCGACGAAATCGAGGAGGTTTTCCTTGTTGCGATCGGTTATGTTCACGCGGCGCACCGCAACCGTGACGATTTCCGCGCCGCTCATTTCGATCGCGTTCTTGGTCTCGGCAAAATCCTTGTACTTGCCGGTACCGACGATCAGTCGCGAGCGAAACGGCTTGCCGCCGAGTTCAAATGGAGTGTCTTCCATGGCCCACCTTCGTAGTCTTCGCTATCTGGATAGCGGCTTCGCGCTCATCCTCCACCCACGAAGTTTATCACTTCGATCACGTCGCCGGCGCGGATGATGGTGTCTTCGTAGTTTGCCTTGGGGACGACTTCGCGGTTCAACTCGACCGCGACCCGGCTCAGTTTGACCTTGAGCGACTCGACGAGCTGCATGACCGAGATTTCGCGCTCGAGCGCGTGAGGCTCGCCGTTGAGAGTGATTGCAATCGATTTCAAAGTCTTTTCGGCCATCGAAAAAGCCGCTTCCATGGCGCCCGGGAAGCGGCTTCGGGCGGAGCTTCGCTCCTCCCGCCATAGCCGACTGCTGGCTTCCCTACGCCGGCATTACCCGGATCAGGTTCAAGGGGTTCTCTCGCGTCCGAGAGCTCTCAGTGTGCTGATGCACACACCCCCAGCCTCGATTTCACTTATATCGCAGCAGATTGGAAGAGGCGAGTGGACCAGCCCTACGCCGCGGACGCCGCCCGCACGTCCAGCTTGAGCGGCGTTTCGTCGCGCGTCAGGCGCACCAACTCGGCGCTCGCCTGCCATAGCGCCGCGGCCTTGTCCCGCTCGTAAGATTCCGTCGATGAGGGACTCTCTTTGTAGCCGCGGAAGTATTTTTCGGTGGTCCTCGCGAGCTTGGGGTCCGTCACCAGGCTCGCGAGCGCCTTGCCGGAGCGCTTGCTTGAGTTCGCATGAGGCAGTACGGGCGTCAGAATCGGCAGTACGCGATTCCACGCGAACTGCGCAAGGCCCGGGTAATCGCGGGCGAGGCCGGTGCCGGGCATAAGGCCGGGATCGAAAGCGTTCACCGTGATTGGCGCATCGGGCGCGCTCAGTCCCTCTTGCCGAAGACGCCGCGACATCTCGTATGCGCACATCACGTTGCATAGCTTGGAGGTCGAATAGGCGCGGCGGCCGAATACGCCCGGTTTCTCCGCTGGAGCTTCCGCATCGCGTTCGGGGAAGGCCATGAGGCGAGCATCGCGGAGCCTTGGCGGCGGCATCCCTGTGGTCTCGGCAGGATTATGAGTGCCGCTGCTGACGATGACAATTCGCGCCGGAGCGATCATCTGGCGGAGCAATAGGTTGGCAAGCAGAAAGTGCCCAAGATGATTGACGCCGAACGTCGCCTCAAAACCATCGGCCGTTCTGCTCACCCCGGAGACGACTTGAGTGCCCGCGTTGCAGACCAGCGCGGAAAGCGGCGGCAGATCGGTACGTTCGCCGTAGCTTGCGGCAAAGGCTCGAATAGCGGCGAGCGAGCCAAGGTCGAGCACCATCGCCTCGATATTCTTGTACCAGCTACGCCCGAAGAGCCGCTTGACGGCATCGCGACCTCGCTCGGCGCTGCGGCAAGCAAGAATCACGTACCATTCGCGCGTCGCCACGAGCGTCGTTGCGCACTCGAAGCCTAGTCCGCTGTTAGCCCCGGTAATGATAACCGTGTTCATATTTCTTCACCCCGCCATTCACCCCGGCACCCACACGCGGTCTAGAATTACGTTCTGTGCGAGTTAAGGCGAACGCTGCGAGGGGCTTTTTTCAGAATTGATTGACTGACCAGATGCGCAATGGTTATTTGAGCGACGCCCCCATGCGCGAGCTGATTTTCGCTGACCTGCCGTCTCGCCGGCGAGCATCGCGGTAAATGACTTTCGACAAACACCGTCCCACGGTAGCTGAGATTGACCTCAACGCGCTGCGATCCAATTACAGCGCGCTGAGGCAGATTGCTCGCGGCAGCGGGCTGATGGTCGTCGTCAAGGCCGACGCTTACGGCCATGGCGCGATCAACGTCGCGCGCACCTTGGCCGCCGAAGGATGCGGCTACTTTGGCGTCGCAACTCTCGATGAGGCACGCGAGCTGCGCGACGGGGGAATCAGTGGACGCATCGTGCTGCAGGCGGGATTTTTCGCCGACCAGGCGCGCGAAATCGTCGACCTCGATGTTGCACCCTTCGTCTTTGATCCGTCCCTGATTGGCCCACTCGACTCGGCCGCGGAAGCCGCCGGGCGGCGCGATTTTCCGATTCATCTAAAAATCGACAGCGGTGCGACGCGGCTCGGGATTGTTCCCAACGACCTTCCCGCGACGATCGATGCGCTGTTCAGGGCGCGCTCACTTTGGCTCGAAGGCGTATGCACCTTGCTCGCGAACGCCGGCGATCCGTCGAGTCCGATCACCGACGCGCAGCTCAAGGTATTTCGTGACGCGCTGAATGCGATCGAAGACGCGGGTTTGCATCCACCGATTGTGCACGTCGCGAATTCAGCGGCGCTCGTGCTGTTGGAGGACTCGCACTACAACCTCGCGCGTCCAGGCCTCGCCATCTACGGTCTGCCTCCCGTGGCCGCCGTGCGAGAGCGAGTCGAGCTTCGGCCCGTGATGACCTTCAAAACCCGCGTGATGCAGACGAAGCGAGTGCCGGCGGGGAGCGGTGTCGGATACGGTCACACCTTTATCGCCCCGCGTGAGACGCTTATCGGCGTCTTGCCTGTCGGATATGCCGACGGTTACCGCCGCGGTCTCCAGCACGGCGGCGAGGTGCTCGTGCGAGGTCATCGCGCGCCAGTGGTGGGCGCGGTCTCGATGGATCTAACGACTGTAGACTTGACCGACGTGCCGGGCGCGGCGGTGGGCGACGAGGTCATCTTGTGGGGAGGAGTCGGCGAGGCGATGATCAGTGTTAACGATGTGGCGCGCCTGGCGCAGACGATTTCCTACGAGATGCTTTGCACTGTCGGCCGGCGCGTGCCGCGAATCACGCGGGGATAGATGATGAGCACGGAACAGGTGAGGTTGAGACGCGCGCTCCTCGGCGTTGCGGACAAGAGCGGCCTCGCGGAGTTGGCGCGCGTGCTGGTACGCCACGGCGTCGAGTTGCTCTCTACAGGAGGAACCAAGGCAGCGCTGGAAGCGGCAGGAGTGCCGGTCAAAGGAGTCGAGGAGTTTACCGGCTTTCCCGAGATGCTTGATGGGCGCGTCAAGACGCTTCATCCGAGGATTCACGGCGCTATCCTGGCCCGCCGCGCCGACGCCAATCATCGCCGCCAGATGGAACAGCATCGTCTCGAGCCGATCGATCTGGTCGTGGTGAACTTCTATCCGTTCGAGGCGACCGTCGCGAAGCAAGGTGTGTCGCGCGAGGACGCGATCGAGAACATCGATATAGGTGGCCCGACGCTCGTCCGTGCCGCAGCCAAGAACTTCGAAGATGTCGCCGTCGTGGTCGATCCGGCTGATTACCGGACGATCGCAGAAGAACTGGAAAAGTCGAACGGCAGGGTCAGCGCCCCCACGCGCTGGCGGCTCGCACGCAAGGCGTTTGCGCGTGTCGCCGCCTATGATGCCGCAATCGCCAACTGGCTCGGCACGCACGCAGATGATGGCGAGCCCACGCTCCTCGGCGAAACCTTCAATCTCTCACTCGAGCGCCAACAGTCGCTCCGCTACGGTGAGAATCCGCATCAGCAGGGCGCGCTCTACGGCAACTTTCTGAAGATCGCCGACCAGCTTCACGGCCGCGAGCTATCGTTCAACAACGTCGTCGACATCAGCTCGGCAGTGAACCTGATGCTCGAATTTCGCGGCGAGCAGCGCGCGGTCGTCGCGATCCTCAAGCACAACACACCGTGCGGCGTCGGAATCGGCGCGTCGTTAAAGGAGGCCTGGGACAAAGCGTTCGCGACCGATCCTGATTCACCGTTTGGTGGGATCATCATCAGCAACCGGCCCTGGGACCTCGAGTTCGCACGCACCGTAAACGAATTATTCACCGAGGTGCTGATCGGTCCCGACTATCCCGCCGAGGTGCTCGAGTTTCTGCGCAAGAACAAGAATCGGCGCGTGATGCGGTATCATCCCGACGCCGTTCCGCGCGACGAACTAGACCTGAAAAAGGTGGTTGGCGGACTCCTGGTGCAGACTCCCGACCTCGCGATCGAAGATCCTCGCGAGGGTAAAGTCGTCACCAGGCGCGCGCCGACCGACGCCGAATATCGCGCGCTGGAATTCGGCATCAAGGTCTGCAAGCACATCAAGTCGAATGCGATTGCATTCGTACTCGAAGACCGCACGCTCGGTGTTGGCGGCGGCGCAACCTCGCGGATCGACCCCGTTTACGCCGCCCGTGAGAAAGCCGCGAGACTTCATGTATCACTTGAAGGATCGGTGCTCGCCTCGGAAGCGCTCTTTCCGATGCCTGACGGTCCAACGCTTGCGGCCGAGGCTGGAGCGACGGCAATCGCCCAACCTGGCGGCTCGATTCGCGACACCCCCGTGATTGAAGCGGCTGACAAGTACGGCCTGGCGATGGTCTTCACCGGGGTGCGTCATTTCCGCCACTGAGCCATGCGGGTCCTGGTTATAGGCAATGGAGGCCGCGAGCACGCGCTCGTCTGGCGGCTCCATCAAAGCGAATCGGTGTGGAAGATCTTCTGCGCCAGCGGAAATCCCGGCATCGATCAAATCGCCGAGCCCGTCGCGATTGCACCGACTGATATTCCCGCGTTGACTTCGTTCGCCATGGAAAAGAAGGTCGACCTCACGATCGTCGGCCCCGAAGATCCTCTGGCCGCCGGAATCGTCGATGAATTCACGAAGGCAGGACTCAAAATCTTCGGGCCGACGCGCGCGGCCGCGCAACTCGAGAGCAGCAAGTCTTTCGCGAAGACCATCATGCGCGCTGCGGGCGTTTCAACCGCAGAATTCGCGGTCTTCGACGCCGCCGGCGCAGCCTGGGAATACGCGGGCTCTCGCCAGGGCCGCGTCGTAGTTAAGGCCGACGGTCTTGCCCTCGGTAAAGGCGTCACGGTATGCCGCGAGCTCGCCGCGGCCCGCGCAGCGATCAGCGACGTACTGGAATCACGAAAATTCGGCGCCGCTGGCAGCCGCGTCGTGATCGAGGAACTGCTCACCGGCGAGGAACTTTCGTTTTTCGCGCTGTGCGACGGCGAGAATGCGATCGCGCTGGGCACGGCGCAGGATCACAAGCCGATCTTCGATAACGACGAAGGACCGAACACCGGAGGCATGGGCGCATACACGCCGGTGTCGCAATTCGGCGCCGAGATCGAAGAGCGCATCATGCGTGAGATCGTGCGCCCCACTCTGGCCGAGATGAAATCGCGCGGCATGCCCTATCGCGGTGTGCTCTATGCCGGTCTGATGATCGACGGCGATCGAATCAAGGTGATCGAATTCAACGCTCGCTTCGGCGATCCCGAATGCGAGGCGCTCATGATGCGCTTCGAAGGCGACCTCGCGCAGGCTCTGCTCGCCGCCGCCGAGGGCGACGTAAGTAAAGCCAAGGTCCGTCTTTCGCCGCGCAGCGCGGCGACCATCGTGATGGCCTCTGGCGGCTATCCGGTCGAATACAAGAAGGGCTTGCCAATTGCGGGCATCGACCAAATCGAGGGCAGCGCGCCCTCGAATGTAAAAGTGCGCTGGGCGATGAACCGGATTCGGGTCAAGGTCTTTCATGCCGGTACAGCGCTCAGCGATGGCGTACTGGTCACTGACGGCGGCCGCGTGCTGGCTGTCACCGCGATGGCGCCAGATCTTCAGACGGCGGTCGCCGCTGCCTATGAAGCCGCGGAGATGATTGAATTCGAAGGGCGGCACTTTCGCCGCGATATCGCCCGCCGCGCGCTCTCGCGGATGCCTACGACTTCAGGATCGGTATAATTATTCACGAGGTTGCGTCGCAAAATTGCCTCGACGATCGGACAACAAGGCGCCACGTTCGGCTGCCGCGACCGAGCGGCACACGCTCGACGATGGTATCGCTGCGCTCCGCGCGGGCCAGCTGGTCGTGTTTCCGACCGAGACCTTCTATGGCCTCGGCGCGGACGCGCTCTCGCCAGCCGCACTGGCGCGGCTCTTTGCCGTCAAGGGGCGCGACAAGGATCGCCCGGTCGGCTTGATTGCCGCTGACACCACCATGGCCTTCTCGGTCGCCCACGAGGTTCTTCCGAGTGCGCGGCGGCTGGCCGACGCTTTTTGGCCGGGGCCGCTGACCATGGTCCTGCCCCATCCGCGCGAGGGTTATGCGCCTGAACTCGCAGGGCCTGAAGGAGTCGCGATTCGGGTCTCGGCCAATCCGGTGGCACGAGCATTGGCTGCCGGCCTGGGTCATCCGATTACAGCGACCAGCGCGAATTTATCGGGGCAGAAACCGGCGTCGACCCTGGACGAAGCCCGCGCGAGCTTTGGTGATAAAGTTAAAGTATACCTCGAAGGTGGAAAATTGACTGCGACACGCCCAAGCACTGTGGTGGCGGTAAACGAGGATGAATGGCAGGTGCTGCGGCCCGGCGCGATTTCCGAAACTGAAATCGCCGCCGTCCTCGCGGGGGACATCCTTAAGTGAGTGCTGCCCGCGTCGAGCCATTCCAAGCGCTACTCTACGATCCGCACATCGCCGGTGCGCCTGAGTCGCTTGTCGCCCCGCCATACGACTTGATTGGGCCCGAGCAGCAGAACGAACTCTACCATCGAAGTCCCTACAACATCGTACGGCTCGAACTCAGCCGCGAGGCCGACCGTTACGGCACTGCGCGGAACACCCTCGACGAGTGGCTCCGTCTCGGCGTCCTCAAGCGCGCCGAGCGGCCGGCAATTTACTGCTACCGCCAGTCGTTCGACTTCGGAGGGCGCCGGTTCGTACGCAGCGGATTCGTCACGCGCGTTCGGCTCGAAGAGTTCGCCGCGAGCGCGCGCGTTTTCCCGCACGAGCGCACGTTTCCCTCCGCCAAGGAAGATCGCCTGCGCCTCCTGAATGCTATCAAGACCAACACCAGCTCGATTTTCGGGCTCTATCTCGGCGAGCATCCGGAGTTAACGCGAGCGCAGGATGATGCGGCATCCCGTGCACCAATCATTCGCCTTCGCGATGACGCCGGAATCCTGAATGAGCTTTTCGCAATCGAAGATAAAAGTGAGATCCGAAAGATTCAGCATGCGCTCGCCGAGGCGACGATTCTTATCGCCGACGGGCATCATCGCTACGAGACCGCCCTCAACTATCGGCGCGTGCGCCGCGGCGGGGAGAATCCGTCCACGCTGCAGGCGTACGATTTCACCTTGATGACGCTGGTCGCGTTCGACGACCCGGGCCTGGTCATTCTGCCGACGCATCGCGTGGTCACGACGCTCGACGCTTCCGCGATATCCGCCTTCAAAGCTCGCGCGCAGCAGGTGTTCGACGTCGAGGAGATCGCGAACGCGGATGCGCTGCGGGCATGGCTCGGCGAGCGAATTCGCTATGCGCTGGCGGTGGCGCTCAAGGGCGGTCAATCTTACGGCTTAACGCTTCGCGATCATGCCGCCCTCGACGTCGCTCTTCCCGATATCCCCCGTGAAGTACGCGAGCTTGACGTCTCGATTCTGCACGCGCTCGTGTTCGACCGAATCTTCGGGCTGAAACCCGACGCGATCGGCAAGGGCGGAAATATCGAGTACACAATCGATGCGCCGCGTGCGCTCGCTTCCGTGGCCGACGGGCGTACGGACGGCGCCTTCCTGATGATCCCGCCATCGATCGAGGACATCGAGCGCGTGAGCCTCGCCGGTGCGACGATGCCCGAGAAATCCACCTATTTCTTTCCGAAGCTGCTCACCGGCCTCGTGTTGAATCCGCTCTTCGACTGAACGATGGCGAAGGCGGCGAATCCACCCAGGCGGCTGATTCTCGTCCGTCATGGCGAGACCGAAGGCCAGTCGAGCATCCGCTATCACGGCCGCACCGACGTGCCGCTCTCCGATCTTGGCCGCGCGCAGCTTCGCGCCGTCCGCGATACGCTGCGCGAACGCCATCGGCTCACGAAGTTCGAGCAGGTTTTCTCGAGCCCGCTTATCCGTGCTGTCGAAGGTGCGCGAATCGTCGCCGGTGAGGTTTCCGAAATCATCACGATCGAGGATTTCGCCGAGGTTCATTTCGGGCTGTTCGAAGGCCTCACGGCCGACGAAATCCGCGAGCGGCTCCCAGAGGACTTCGCGCGCTGGAATCTTGATCGTCTCGCTCCCGACTACAGCTACCCGGGCGGCGAAAGCCGCGCCGATTTCGCCGCCCGCGTCGATCACGGCACCGAAAAGATGCTCTCGCTGTGGAACACAAGCGAAGCACGCAGCGACAACGCGTTGCTGGTTGCGCACCGCGGCGTGATCCGGCAGATCGTGCGTCGTTTGGCCGAGGCCGCGCCACTCGTCGAACTCGGCTCGATTCAGATTCTTATAGACGACGGCAATTGGCGCCCCGAAGCGCTCGATGTGCTCGATCATCTCGCGCGCGTCTGAGACTCGCTAGCCGCCGCAACCTGCGCTTGAGAACCCGGCCGATTCGGAACGATAATCACCGCGCACACCACCGCTCGAAGGCACGTTTAGGGGACCCGCGATGAGCAAGCCACTCGAAGGAATCAAGGTCATCGAAATCGCGCAGGAAATCCAGGGACCGTTCGCGACGCTGTTCCTCACCGACATGGGCGCCGACGTAGTCAAGGTCGAGAACAAGGAGACGGGCGACTTGAGCCGCTGGATGCTCGCGGCGTTGATCGGCGGCCCTGAAGTAAAAAACGCCACCGTCTCGCACTACTTCATCGCGATGAACCGTGGCAAGCGGAGCATCACCGCCGATTTGAAGAAGCCCGCCGCGATCGAAATCGTGCGCCGCATGATCAAATCCTACGACGTGCTGGTCACCAACTACCGGCCCGGCGTGCTCGATCGTCTCGGTCTCGGCTACCAAGACGCGTGCCAGATCAATCCGAGGATCGTGTACGCACAGGGCAGCTCGTGGGGACCGAGAGGACCGTGGGTCACACGCCCGAGCCGCGACACACTCGCGCAGGCTGCCTCCGGTCTGATGGCGAAGACGGGGATGCCCGCCGATCCGCCGCTCGCGGCAGGCGTGCTCGTCGCCGATCACTCTGGCGGCTTAAGCCTCGCGTCGGGAATTCTCGCCGCGCTGTTCGCGCGCGAGCGCACCGGCAAAGGTCAGCGCGTCGACGTTTCGATCTACGGCACGATGATCGCGATGCAGGGAATGGAGATTAACTATACTTCCATCACCGGCGAGGAGACTGAACGTGCCGGTCGCGGACATCAGTTCCTGCACGGCGTGTGGGGCGCGTACCGCACCAGTGACGGACACATCTGCATCGCGGGAGTCGATGACAAACGGTGGCCGGTTTTCTGCCGCATCATGGGGATTCAGAACCTCGAGAAGGATCCCGAGTACGGCGACAACGTCAAACGCAATTTTCATGGCGATGCCATCCAGGCCGTGCTCGATGAAATCTTCCCGACGCGCACCAGCGCTGAATGGCTCAGGGATCTGAACGGCGCAGATATCCTGGTGACCGAGGTTGTCGACTACAAAACGATTCTTCAGAGCGAACAGGCGCGCGCCAACGGCTACCTGCTCCCACTCGACCATCCAGTCGCCGGCAAAGTGCTGGTCACGGGCAATCCGGTGACGGTCAATGGCGAAGTCCCAACTGACGCTGCGATGCCGCCCGAGCACGGCCAGCATACCGAGGAAGTGCTGCTCGAGCTCGGCTATTCCTGGGACGCGATCGGCGCACTGCGCGATTCAGGCGCCGTGTGATCGAGCGGCAGATCGTCGCGCTTGGCGGCGGTGGATTCTCGATGGAGAAGCGCCCGCATCTCGATGACTTCGTACTCAACTTGGCGCGCCGACACGGCAAGCCGCGGATCTGCTTTATCGCAACCGCGAGCGGCGACAACGATTTCTACATTCGCCGCTTCTACGAATCGTTCCCGCCGTCGCGCGCCGCTGCGACCTGCCTCCGATTGTACGAGCGCACAGTCAACGACCTCCGCGCATTCGTGCTCGAGCAGGATGTCATCTACGTCGGCGGCGGCGCGACCGCGAACCTGCTCGCCGTCTGGCGAGTGCATAGACTGGATCGCGCGCTCCGCGACGCGTGGCGACGCGGCGTCGTGATGGCGGGAGTCAGCGCGGGCGCAATCTGCTGGTTCGAGGATGGAATCACCGATTCTTTTGGCATGCCGTTTCGCGCGCTGAATGACGGCCTGGGATTTCTTCGTGGCGGTTTCTGCCCGCATTACGACGGCGAGTCAGCGCGGCAGCGAATATTACGGCGGCTCGTCAGGCGAGGATTGCCATCCACGTTCGCTGCCGACGATGGCGCGGCACTGCACTTCGTCGGCACGCGCCTCAAAGAGGTGGTCTCATCGCGCCCCGACGCTCGCGCACGCATAGTTCATCTTCGCCGCGGCAAAGTGGTCGAGGACGAATTTAAGGTACGATATCTGGGTACAGGTTCCAGCGCGCGCGCTAAATCGTGACAGGCTCGCCGATTCACTTTAGAATGCCTTTCCTCATTCCTTCGAACGAGGCATTAGATGGCAGCAAACGTGACCATAGCCGAGATAAAGGCCCGCGAGATTCTCGACTCGCGCGGCAACCCCACTGTCGAAGTAGACGTTCGCCTGTCGGACGGTGCATTCGGCCACGCGGCCGTTCCTTCGGGCGCATCGACCGGAGTGCATGAGGCGCTCGAGTTGCGTGACGGCGACCCGCAACGCTTCGGCGGCAAGGGCGTGCTCAAGGCG
The DNA here is from genome assembly GCA_030038355.1 of Candidatus Binataceae bacterium. Taxonomy (GTDB): domain Bacteria; phylum Desulfobacterota; class Binatia; order Binatales; family Binataceae; genus JASHPB01. The sequence goes on along the minus strand of JASHPB010000326.1, from coordinate 9,673 downwards.
GTGGCGAACGTAAACACGACTATCGCCGCACGCCTCAGGGGCAAAGACGGGCTCGATCAGGCGAGCATCGATCGCAACTTGATCGCACTCGACGGCACCGAGAACAAGTCGCGCCTCGGCGCCAATGCCACTCTCGGCGCGTCGCTTGCCGTCGCGCACGCTGCCGCAGCGTCAAAAGGTCTCCCGCTCTATCGTCATCTGAATCCCGATGGGCACGTGCTGCCGGTGCCGATGATGAACGTGCTGAACGGCGGCAAGCACGCCGACTCCAACGTCGATATGCAGGAGTTCATGATCTTGCCTGTCGGCGCTCCCAGCTTCGCCGAGGCAATCCGGATGGGTGCCGAGGTGTTTCACGCGCTCGCCGCGGTTCTGAAAAAGGGCGGGCATTCGACCAACGTCGGCGACGAGGGCGGCTTCGCGCCGAGCCTCAGGAGCAACGAGGAGCCGATAGAGCTTCTGCTCGAGGCGATCGCCAAGGCGGGCTACAAGCCCGGCGACGATGTGGCCCTCGCGCTCGACCCCGCGGCGTCGGAATTCTTCGAGGACGGCAAGTACGTCTTCGCGCGCTCCGACAACGCGTCGCGCGACGCATGGCAGATGGTCACGTTCTATTCCGATTGGCTCAAGCGCTATCCGATCGTCTCGATTGAAGACGGACTCTCCGAAGACGACTGGGCCGGATGGCAAGTGCTAACGCGCGAGCTTGGCGCCCGAGTGCAATTGGTCGGCGACGATATCTTCGTCACCAATCCGAAGTTCCTCGCGCGCGGCATCAAAGAGCAGGTCGGCAATTCGATCCTTATCAAGGTGAACCAGATCGGCACGCTCACCGAAACGCTCGAGACGATCGAGATGGCGCGCAAGGCCGGCTACAGCTCGGTGATCTCGCATCGTTCCGGCGAAACCGAAGACACCACGATTGCCGACCTGGTGGTTGCCACAGGCGTCGGGCAAATCAAGACCGGCTCGATGAGCCGCAGCGAGCGAATCGCGAAATACAATCGTCTCCTGCGAATCGCCGAGGAACTGGGCGCGAAAGCCGTCTATCCGGGCGCGAGCGCATTCAAACGCGCGGGCGGTAAAGCCTGATGGCGGCGCGTCCTCCCGTTGCCGCGCTCATCATCTTCGACGGCTGGGGAATCCGCGCCGCCGAAGAGAAAAATGCGATTGCGCACGCGCGCACGCCCGTGATGACGAAGCTCTGGGCCACGCAGGCGCACAGTGAAATCGACGCGTCGGGAGAGTCGGTGGGGCTGCCGCCGGGAATCATGGGCAACTCCGAAGTCGGTCATCTCACCATCGGCGCCGGCCGCGTTATCTACCAGGACCTGATGCGCATCACGAAGGCGATCGAGACCAGCGCGTTCTCCCGCAACGAGGCCCTGAAACACGCCATGCAAGCGGCCAAATCGGGCGGCAAGGCAGTTCATATCTGGGGACTGCTCTCCGACGGCAGCGTGCACAGTCATATCGACCACATGTTCGCGTTGCTCGACATGGCGGTGCGCGAAGGTGTCGAAAAAATCGTAATCCACGCCGTGCTCGACGGCCGCGACAAGCCGCCCCGCTCCGCCCTGCCCTTCATCGACCCGACCGAGGCGAAGCTGAAGCAGCTGGGTCGCGGCAGAATCGCGACAGTGAGCGGCCGCTATTACGCGATGGATCGCGACCAGCGATGGGATCGCGTCGAGCGCGCCTGGAACGCGATCGTCGATGGCGAGGGGATCGCCGCCGCGTCGGCTCGTGAAGCCGTCGAGAAATCTTACGCCGCGGACAAGAGCGACGAGTTCGTCGAGCCGCACGTGATCGGGGCACCGATGCCAATCGGCGACGGCGACCAGGTCATCTGCTACAACTTCCGCGCCGATCGCGCGCGGGAACTGACGTCGGCGATCGCGCTCAAGGACTTCAGCGGATTCAGGCGTCCGCGCGCTCCGCGCGTCGGCTACGTCTGCATGACGGAGTACGATCGGTCGTTTGCGCTGCGGCTCGCGTTTCCTCCCGAAGACATCCGCAACACGCTGGCCGAAGTTTTCACTCACGAGCACCTTCGGAACCTAAGAGTGGCGGAGACCGAGAAGTACGCGCATGTCACTTACTTCCTCAACGGCGGCGTCGAGAAGCCGTTCGCGCTCGAGGAGCGCGTGCTCATCCCTTCGGCCAAGGTGGCGACTTACGACCTCCAACCCACGATGCGTGCGGCGGAAATCGCGGAGCGCGCGGCACAAGAGATTGCAAGCGGCAAGTTCGAGGTGATCGTGATGAACTTTGCCAATCCCGACATGGTCGGGCACACCGGCGTTTACGAGGCAACGATCAGGGGCGTGGAGGCAAGCGATACCGCGCTCGGCGTCGTAATCGATGCGCTGGCAAAGCGCGGCGGCGTTGCGCTGATAACGGCAGATCACGGCAACGCGGAGTTCATGGCCGATCCGGCGACGGGCCAGCCGCATACGGCGCATACCACCAATCCTGTGCCGCTGATACTCTACGACCCGAACTTCAAGGGACACTTGAAGAATGGGGGAACGCTGTCCGACGTGGCGCCGACCTTTCTCGCGATGCTGGGGATTGCAAAGCCCGCCGAAATGTCCGGTCGCGACCTGCGGGTCAGTGACTAGCTGTCGAGCCGACGGCGCTATCTTCCCAATCCTGCAGCGGCCAATGCGCTTTCGCTGTCGGGGTAGCAATCGAGCGGCGACGAGGATTTTCCCGACCTAAGTTGGTCGCTGTTCGCAGTGATACGGTCAACAAGGCGCCCCGTCGCGGTATGTCGTCGAGCCGGTTGTAAAGGCCGACTATCGAGCGATCGCTCTTGGGGAAGGGCGCGAGGCAGGCATCGAATGAAGAGGCTCGAAGTCCTCGTGGCACGCCTCCAACCGCGCGCTACCACCGGATTTTCCATAACAAGTTGTCAGTCACACATGACAACGAGGTAGAGAGGCATTCGGGTTTTCTGTTGGCGCCGCACGCTCACCTGCATCGCGCTCGCGACGCTCACGCCCGTCCTCGGCTGCCATAAAATAGTGGGCGAGGAATTTTCGGCGCGCCTCTCCGGTGTGCCTGCGGCGTCAGCCGCGGGCGAATCAATTAGGCGACTCGGTCGTAATTGCGCTACCAGCGGACGACCTGCTCGTAGACCTTCGGTAACTGCCGCGGCAGCGACGTGATGTCCTCGATCACGAGATAGCGCGAGGACTGGCACATCTGCCGCAGATAGTCGTGGCCGGTCTTGTCCACCGTGATGCAAAACGGCAGCACGCCCGCCAGCTCGAGCTCCTTCAGCGCGACCATCGTGTCCTGGATTCCGTAAGCGTTCGAGCGCCGATCGTGCCCGTAATCGAAGTCCTGCGGGAATCCGTCGCTCAGCAGGATCACATGCTTGGCGCGCGATGAAACGTCCTTGAACTTCTCGCGCACGTGGCGAATCGCCGCGCCCATCCGCGTCGAGCGTTTCGGCTCGACCGCGCCGACGCGGGCCTTCACTTCGTCGGATAATTCCTGGTCGAATTCCTTGATCACGTAAAACTCGACGTTGTCGCGGCCGTGGCCCGAGAAACCCATGATCGCGTACGAATCGCCGAGCTCCTCGAGCGACTGCGCCATGATAACGAGCGCTTCCTTGTTGACGTCGATGATGCGGCGAGGACGCTGTGCACTTTGCGGGCGGCGCTGCCACGCCTTCATCCAATCGTCGGCGTCGTCGTCGTCGGTGTACGTGCGCGGTTCGCGATGAATCGGCTCGTCGGTCGAAGCCGACATATCGAGCAGGAAAAGCGTCGCGACGTCGCGCGCCTCCTTCTTGCGCGCCTTGTAGACGCGCTGATCGGGAATCTCACCCATCCGGCGCGATACGCGTGATTCGATCATACGATCGAGGTCGATATCTTCGCCGTCTTCGAGCCCGCGCACCATCCGATAGGACGCGGGCCGGATTCGCTGGAAGTTGCGGCGGATGATCGGCAACAACTCCGAGTAGCGCAGCAGCGTGTTGGCGTAGAAATCGCCGTCATCGCCGGAGAGCTGGACTTCGCGGAGCCGGCACCAGTTGCGCCGATAGTCGTTAAGCACGTAATCCCACTCGTCGTAAGCGTAGTAGGAGTCCTGCTTGCCGCGGGCCATCATCAGACGGCCCTGCGCGGTCATCGGACCGATCTCGCCAAGCTGCTCGCGCATCTGCTCGAGCTCGGCCATCTGCTTGTTGGTGAGCTGCGTCAGGTACATGCCCTCGCCCTCGGCGCTGCCGTCGCTCTGCGAGGGTTTCAGCTCCGCGCCGGATTCAATCAGCTTGCGCAATTCTTCGGGCGAGAGGCCGCGGCTCTTGCCGCCTTTCGATTGCTTGCCCGAGGCTTCGAGGTTGACGTTCTGGTCTGGCTCGCCACCTGCTGCCCCGCTCTCGCCTTCCGAATCGGCCTGACCCTCGGCGGATTCCGCGCCGCGCATGCCCTTGATCAAATCGTTGCGCATCCGCGCAGCTTCTTCGGAGAGACCTTCGGCGTCACCCGCCTCTTGCGCCTGGCGAATCAGATCCTGGAGCCATCGATACATCGCGCTGACCTGGCCCACGCTGCTCATCACATCGGCGCTCGATTCGCGAAGGGGAGCAAAGTAGGCGGAGGCCATCTCGGCAAATGGATGCCCTGCCTCGTCCTCGTCGTCAACCATGTCGAGCGACGCCTGCACGAGCATCGTGGAGAGCGCCTGTGGTTGCAGCCGTGCGATCAATGAGCGGTTGAGCCGCGAAATTCGCGGCGCGAGCCCGCGGTACCGGCGTATCAGCTCGGCGTCGATTCGCGCCGCTTCCGCGAGACGCATCAACGCACCGGCAAGTGCGGGATCGTCGAATGACGCGACGAAACTGTCGATCGCCTCGACTCCGGTTTCACCGCGCTCCTCGAAGCCGGCGATATCGGCGAGCTTCAGCTTGAAGGTTCCGAAATCGTGACGCGCCGCGAGATGAGCGGACGTGACGAGGTAGTAATCGTAAGCCTGGTTGTCGCCGAGCGGCTCGAGCCGTTCCGGCAGATAGATCATCTCGCCGGGCATCAGCGGATAATGAAACGGGAGCGTCGGCAGCGCGTTCTGCGCGGAGTCAACGCGAAATTCAAGCGGAAACAACATCCGCATAAATTTCGTCAGCATCCCTTTGATGGCGTAGAGTTCCTGGGGTTTTCCGGTGGTCTCGTTCATGGTGCGCTATATGACGTTACAAAGACCCGAGGGGCGATGCAATTTGGCCTTCGTCGCGGGCCTCGGCACTCGTAGCACGCGGCGAATCTACCTTGACAGCGCGCCGAGGCACAGCATTCAATTGATGCAAATCATGCGCATAATATCTTCCGGCTATCATCGCCGACTGTTGAGTATCGCGGTCGCGCTCCTCTCGACTTTGCTGGCCGCCCCGGTGTGGGCGGGAATAACCGATGCAGTTCAGACCGAAACGCTGCCCAACGGCCTCACCGTCCTGGTGCTCGAGAATCACAAGGCTCCCGTCGCGACTTTCAACGTCTTCTACAAGGTGGGCTCGCGCAACGAGCAGTTCGGCAAGACCGGCCTCTCGCATCTCTGCGAGCATCTGATGTTCAAGGGCACGAAGAAGCTCAAGCCCGAGGAATTTTCGCAGATTATCCAGGCCAATGGCGGCGAGGATAACGCCTTCACCGAAACCGACCTCACCGATTACTTCGAGACCATCAACAAGGATCACCTCGATGTGCCGATTTCGCTCGAGGCCGACCGGATGGCGAATTTTGAGCCCAAGCAGTTCGACCAGGAAAAGGCCGTCGTGCTCGAGGAACGGAGGATGCGCACGGAGGACAATCCCGAGGACGCGCTCGATGAAATGGTGCATGCGCAGGCCTACCTCGCGCATCCGTATCACTGGCCGGTTATCGGATGGTTCCACGATGTCGAAGGACTGACGCTGCGGGACGCCCTCGATTATCACCATACGTACTATTCGCCGCAGAACGCGGTAATCGTCGCGGTCGGCGATTTCGACGCGAAACAGGTGCTGAAGCAGATCAGCGAGTCGTTCGGCGGAATCAAGAATGGCCCCAAGCCGCCGCCCGTCAGCGAGGTCGAGCCTCCGCAGGAAGGCGAGCGACACGTCGAGCTTCGCCACGCCGCGAATCTGCCGGCGTTCGAGTGGGCGTATCATGTGCCTAATCTCTACAGCGCCGATTCGTTCCCGCTCGAAATCGCGTCCGAGATTCTTTCCGACGGCAAAAGCTCGCGCCTCTACAAGGACCTCGTGATCGACAAGCATCTCGTGGTCGATGTTGGCGCGGGCTACGATATGAGCTCGTTCGATCCCGGACTCTTCATCGTCAGCGCGCAGATGCGCCCGGGCGTCAAAACCGAAACCGTGATGGCCGAGTGCGAGAAGCTCCTGACGCAACTCGCTAATAATCCGATTCCGGCCGACGAACTGCAGAAGTCGAAGAACCTCGAGCAAGCCGAATTTGTCTTCAGCCAGGACTCGGTTTTTCGTGAAGCCATGCTGCTCGGCGTTTATCAACTGCTCGGCGATTATCGCCTGCTCGACAAGTATCTACCCGGAATCGACAAGGTCACGGCTGCCGATGTGCAACGCGTGACGAGAAAGTACCTGGTCGCGACCAACCGCACCGTTGGCGTCCTGCTGCCGACCGGAGTGTTGCCGCATGGCGCAGAGGGGATGAGCGGTGGACAGATACGGCATGCGCCCGACCTCGAGGTGATGCGCGACGAGGTGGTGCGATGATCGCCGCGAGGTTATCCAAACCACGCCTCGGAGCTATGGTCACGATGGCTCTGGCAGCGGCTCTGGTTATTCCCAGGCCGGTGCACGCGCTCGAGATCAAGCGCATGACGCTGAGCAACGGCGCGGTGCTGCTGGTCTCGCCGTCGCATCAGTTGCCGATGGTCACGATCTCGATCGCGTTCGACGCCGGAGCGCGCCGCGACCCGCAAGGCAAGGCCGGTCTCGCATCGTTGACTGCGGCCTCGCTCACCGAGGGGACCAAGGAATTGAGCGCCCAGCAGTTCAACGAGAAAGTTGACTTCATGGGCAGCTCGCTCGGCGTCTCCGCCGATCGCGATTTTGCAGTCGCCGGCATGACGTCGCTCAGCAAGTACCTGAATGACACCTTTACGCTGCTCGCAGGCGTGCTCGCGAATCCTGGGCTCCGCGACAGCGATATCGAACGGCGCCGCGCCGAAACGGTTGCCGCGATCAAGGCTGAAGAGGAACAGCCCGGCTACGTCGCGGGTGTGACCTTCGACAAGATGATTTTCGGCGATTCACCGTACGGGCATCCGAGCGCGGGAACGGCCGAGTCGGTCGCCAAGCTTACGCCCGACGAAGTACGCAGTTTCTATCACGATCACTACAAGCTCGGTAATGCGATTATCGCGGTGACGGGCGATGTCGACGCCGACACGATCAAGGCGCTGGTGGAGAAGGATTTGAGCGGGCTTGCCGGCTCGGTTCCATCGCAGGCGACGCCGCCGACGCCCGTGGTCGCGCCGGGACTGCATCCGAATCTCATCGACCGCAATGTCGCGCAGGCCAATATCCTCCTCGGCTTCGGCGGTATCGCGCGCTCGAATCCGGATTTCTACAAGATCAAGGTAATGGATTACATCCTGGGTGCGGGCGGCTTTTCGTCGCGGCTGGTGAAGGTTGTGCGCAGCAAGGCCGGCCTCGCCTACTCGGTCACGAGCGCCTTCGAGGCCGGGAAATTTCCCGGCTCGTTCGCGGTCTCGGTGCAAACCAAGAACAAAAGCGCTAACGAGGCGATCAGCCTGATCCTGCAGCAGCTTCGTGAGATCCAGGACAAGCCGGTGAGCGACGATGAACTGGAGGGCGCGAAGAAATTCCTGATTGGCAGCTTCCCGCTCACGATCGATCGGCAAAGCGAAATCACCAGCTTCATGCTGGGCATCGAAGTGTACGGATTAGGTCTCGACTACGCGGACCGCTATCCGAAACTGATCGGCGCGGTGACCAAAGAAGATGTGCAGGACGTCGCGCGCAAGTACCTGCATCCTGACGCCGTTGATCTCGTGGTTGTAGCGAACCAGGCTGAAGCCAAAATCGACACGGCCAAGCTGGAGAAAGCGGCCGACGGTTCAGCGGGGCAATAAGCGTGGCAATGAGAGCGGCCGCAAGGTCTTCACCATCGGCCACTCGACCCATGCGCTAGAGCGCTTCATCGAGCTGCTCGGCGAGCATGAGATTGCCGTGCTCGCCGACGTGCGCTCGTTTCCAAGTTCGCGCAAATGGCCACACTTTAACCAGGAGCCGCTGGCGGCGTCGCTCGAGCGCGCGGGTATCGACTATCGATGGTTCAAGAATCTCGGCGGCCGGCGGCACGGCAAGCGCGCCGATTCACCGCATACGGCCTGGGAGCATCCGGCGTTTCGTTCCTATGCCGACTACGCTGACACTGCAGACTTCGATCAGGGCCTCGCCGCGCTGACGATAGTGGCTGAAAAGCCGCGACTCGCGTACATGTGCGCGGAAGGGCTCTGGTGGCGATGCCATCGGCGAATCATCTCCGATTACCTCACCGTTCGTGGATGGCGCGTCGAGCACATCATGCCCGACGGCACGCTCAAGCCGCACCCGCTCGCGCCTTTCGCGCGCATCGTCGAGGGTAAATTAATTTACGATGTCAGCCGGGAGGCAGGCAGTAACCACTAAGCTTCGACTTACCGCCTGACCGTCAAGAATCACGGCCGTGCTGAAATCTTCTACCTGGATACATGGCCGCCGTTCCTCGGCATCGACTTTGCCGAGGAGCGGGTTAAGCGCGCGACGCTGATCAGAACGCGCTCACGCCGGCCTTGTGCTTATGAATGAGCGTCGGTTCGTTTGGCAGGTGGCCGAAGCGGATGTCGAGTATCCGCTCATATGTGATCAAGCCAGCGTCCTGAACCGGGAACACCCAAGCGGTCTCGTTGCCTTCGTTGTGATGTTCGTGCCACAGCATCGGCGGAGTCGTGAAGGCCGTGGCATCCTCCCAGTCCACGCGGACGGGATCTTTGATCCTTCCGTCGTTCTCGATCTCAGGCCCCATCAGGGTAAACCCGCCCTTGCATCCCTTGATTGCGAGGTCGAGCGCGACCGAGTTATGGCGATGGGGCGGCAGCACGGCGCCGGGCGGCACCACCTCGAGCAGCGACCATAAAGTCGGCGTGACGGTGAGGGTCAGAGGGCAAGCGGGATTGGCGAGCAGGATACCGATGCGGTTATGCTCCTTCGCCTCCGGTTCCTGAGCCGCTCTTTCAGTTTCCTTTCGCAACCATTCGGCTTCGTAATGAACGGGGCGGAAGATCGGACGGACCGGCTTCACGCCAAGAAAGCGCAGCAGTGGGCTATCATTCACCCAATACAGCGCTGAATCTGACCGCGCCTTGTGCGTGATATGCGCGCATTGCGGGACCGTGATGATATCGTCAATTTTCCAATGGACTGATTCGCCATCGATTTCGCTGTCACCTTCTCCGCGCAAAACATAAAACAGGTGAGAAGTAGCTTCGATATCGGTCGTTAACGACTCGCCGGCGCGCACCCGCACATAACTGGCGAGACAATTGGGGCTGGTAGCGGGGTAACCGGTTTTCAATTCGCGCGAATGGTCGAAATGAATGACTCGCGAAGGGCCTTCGCGGTGCCCGCCGC
>JASHPB010000325.1 GCA_030038355.1 Candidatus Binataceae bacterium | reverse complement strand
CTGTATCGCGATCGTCGGGGCGCGAGCCAAGAGCGACGCTGGCTCGCCGGATGGCGCAGCGGCTCGGCCTGGAGCCGGCCGCCAAGGATTTCGCCGTGGTGAGCGAGCTCGCGCGCGGCATCGAGGCGAGGCGCATCGGGGCGCGCTCGAGGGGGGGGCGGAACGACGATCGCCGTCATAGGATGCGGTATCGACGTTATCTGCCCGGCGGAGCATCGGAAGCTGGCCGCAGAGCTCGTCGAAAAGGGCGGCGCGCTTACCGGTGAGTTGCCGGTTGGCACGTAGCGGCTCGCCCAAAACTTCCCCAGGCGCAATCGGATCTTGTCGGGCCTCTGCCGCGGTGTCGTAATTGTAGAGGCGCCGCCGAAAAGAGCGGCTCGCCGATAGCGGCGAGGATGGCGCTCGAGCAGGATCGCCAGGTATTCGCCCTATCCTTGAAGGGCAAGGGTCGGGGGAGTAATTGCTTGCTGAAGGAAGGTGCGAAGCTGGTCATGTGCGACGAGGATGTGATTGAGAAGCTGGTACCTCAGCTCGCGACAAAGCAGCTGGACGAGGCCCGCCGTCAGCCAACGGTATCGGAAACGGGTAAACCGGAAGAAGTAGCGTCTACTCCGGAATCTCTCGAGGTAAATGAATCCAAAATAATTTTACATCTGCTTAAACATGACAAATCACTCCATGTTGATTCTCTAATCAAAGGGTCGGGACTGAAACCGCAGAACGTGCTTAGATTATTGCTCGAACTCTAGCTCCGCGGCACCGTGCCCAGCATCCGGGCAAGCTTTTCTCCCTTGCCTGAGTCGGGCAGGATGTCGTAGATGGCCTTGAGGCCAATAGGAGTCGTGCACTGACCGGAGGCAGCGACAAGGTGGCAAAAAACCTCGTCATCGTAGAATCCCCAGCCAAAGCGAAGACTATCAAACGCTATCTTGGAACGAACTATCAGGTGACGCCGTCCGTCGGCCACGTGATGGACCTGCCGAAGAGCAAGCTCGGCGTGGACGTCGCTGACAACTTCAAACCCGAGTACCATGTGATTCCTGGCAAGACGAAGGTGCTCGAGGAAATCAAGGGCGCCGCCAAGGGCAAGGACAATATCTTCCTCGCGACCGACCCTGACCGCGAAGGTGAGGCTATCGCTTGGCATATCCGCGACAAGCTCGGCAAGACCAAGGCGAAGGTTCATCGTATCCTGCTGCACGAAATCACCCAGTCGGCCGTGAAGGACGCCGTCGCGAATCCGACGGAGCTGAACCAGGCGCTCTACGACGCTCAGCAGGCGCGGCGTGTGCTCGATCGTCTCGTCGGCTACAAAATCAGTCCGCTTCTCTGGGACAAGGTGAAGCGCGGCATCAGCGCCGGTCGCGTGCAATCTCCGGCGCTGCGCATCGTCGTCGAGCGCGAGCGCGAACGCGAAGCGTTCCGCGCCGAGGAATATTGGACGCTCGATGCGAAGCTCGAGGGTGCCAATCCTCCTCCGTTCAAGGCACGCCTTTTTAGCCATAAAGACCAGCGCATCGACAACAAGAACTACAAGATGCCCGAGGCCGAGGCCCGCGGCGTCATGGCGGGGGTCGAAAAGTCTCCGTTCCGGGTCAAATCGATCGAGCGTAAGGAAGCGCGGCGGAGCCCGACGCCGCCGTTCATCACCTCGCGCTTGCAGCAGGAGGCATCGCGCAAGCTTTACTTCTCGCCGCGCAAGACGATGCAGGTGGCGCAGCGGCTCTACGAAGGTATCGAGCTTGGCGAACAGGGCGCGGTCGGTCTCATCACTTACATGCGTACCGACTCGCCGCGCGTCTCCGACCAGGCACTGGAGTCCGTCCGCAAGCACATTGCCGAGCGCTACGGCGAGAAGTACATCCCCGAGAAGCCGAACTTCTATCGCTCCTCGAAGCAGGCGCAGGGCGCGCACGAGGCGATTCGCCCGACCGCAGTCGAGCGCGATCCCGAATCGATCGCGCGCCACCTCGACAAGGATGCGCTCGCGCTCTACACGCTCATTTGGAATCGCTTCGTATCGAGCCAGATGACGCCGGCGGTGTACGACCGCACTACGGTCGATATCGAGGCAGCTGACGACACGATCTTCCGCGCGACCGGCCAGGTGATGAAGTTCGACGGCTTCATGCGCGTTTATATCGAAGGCCAGGACGACACCGCCGAGGACGAGGACGGCACGCTGCCGCCGCTCACCGAGGGCGAGATCCTGAAGCTCCTCGGCCTAGAGCCGGAGCAGCACTTTACGCAGCCTCCGCCACGCTTTACTCAGGCGACGCTTATCAAGGAGCTCGAAGAGCGTGGCATCGGCAGGCCGTCCACCTACGCGACGATCATGAGCAGCATCCTCCGCGAGTACGTCGAGGAGGACGAGAGCAAGCGCCTTCGCCCGACCTCGCTCGGCCGCGTTGTCTGCGACATGCTGACCAAGGCGTTTCCCGATATCGTCGAGAGCGGCTTCACAGCGCAGATGGAGGAAAACCTCGACCAGGTCGAGGAGGGCAACGCGAGCTGGATCGAAACGCTCCGCCGCTTCTACGGGCCGTTCGAGGAGCAGCTCGGGCACGCCAAGGAGAAGATGCCCGAGGTGAAGCGCAAGGGCTTGCCTACGGGAATCAAGTGCCCGACCGACGGCGGCGAGATGGTCATAAAGTGGGGCCGCAATGGCGAGTTCCTCGCCTGCTCCAACTATCCCGAATGTACCACGACGAGCGAGTTCGCGCGCGACGAGCAGGGCAACATCAAGATCCGCGAGGCGAGCGCACCAGCGCTCACTGATGAGGTGTGCGAGAAGTGCGGCAAGCCGATGGTGCGCCGGCGCTCGCGCTTCGGCGAGTTCCTCGGATGCTCCGGCTATCCGGACTGCGACGGAATCAAGCGGCTCAAGGCTGAACCGGTAAAGACCGGAGTTGCGTGCCCGGAATGCAAAGAGGGCGAGATCCTCGAACGGCGAAGCCGACGCGGCAAGCTGTTCTACGGATGCGGCCGTTATCCCAAGTGCAAGTTCGCGAGCTGGGACAAAGTCGTTGCGCAGCCCTGCCCGTCATGCGGCGCGCCTTACCTGGTCGAGAAGGTCACCAAGCGCGACGGCGCAACAATCCAGTGCGCCAACAAAGAGTGCGGCTACAAGACGGCCGCTCCCGCGTCGCCTGAGTCTCCAGCGCCATCAGCTTCGGCACCCAGCGCCTAGCCTCCAGGCGTCGCAACTAACCACCAAGGGGACCAAGGACAGAAGAAAACAACACCAAGTTCAGTTCAGTCTTGGTGCCCTTTGTGTTTTTTTGAGGTTAACGCGCTGCCGGGCGAGGAATCAGGATCGCTTACTTCTTCAGCTTCGCGACGGCCTGCTCGATACGGTCGAATGCCTTGTTCAGATTCTCGACCGATGTCGCATAAGAAAGCCGCACGTGATCGGCAGCACCGAAATCGTTACCGCCCACCACCGATACGTGCGCCTCGTCGAGCAGAAATGACGCGAGGCTATCGCCGTCGATGATCTTCTTACCGTTGAACGACGTGCCGAGCAGCTCCGAGACGTTGGGGAACACATAGAATGCGCCCTGCGGGACGTTCGGCAGCTTGAAACCTCGGATACGGCGCACGCGCTCGACCACGAGATCGCGGCGCTGGTGGAATGCCTCGACCATCGGTCTCAGCACTTCCTGCGGCCCGGTCAGCGCCTCGATGGCGGCCGCCTGCGTTACGGAGTTGGGATTGCCGCTGTTCTGGCTCTGGAGGCGGTTGGCAGCGGCAATCGCTCCCCTCGGACCCGCGGCGAATCCGATGCGCCATCCCGTCATCGCATAGGTCTTCGACAGCGAGTTGAAGACGATACCGTGATCCTTCAGCCGCGGCTCGAGGTTGAAGATGTGCTGCGGCAGGCCGTTGTACACGACGTGCTCGTACACGTCGTCGGACATCACCCAAATCTCGGTGCCGACCAGCACTTTCGCGATCGCCGTCAACTGCTCCGCGCCGTAAACTGCTCCGGTCGGATTCGATGGCGAGTTGAGCATGATACCTCGCGTGCGCGGCGTGATCGCGCGGCGCAGGGCGTCGGGCTCGAGCATGAAACCGTTGCTCTCGGCGCACGGAACGAATTTCGGCTCCGCACCAGCGAGCGAGACCATGGCGGCGAAGCTCACCCACGCGGGCGTCGGGATCAGCACCTCGTCGCCCTCGTCGAAGAGCGCATTGATAAGGTTGGCCTCCGCCTGCTTGGCCCCCGCCGAAGCGATTATCTCGTTCAGCTCGTAGTCGAGATGGTTGTCGCGCTTCAGTTTCTGCTGGATCGCCTGCTTCAGCGCCGCCGTCCCTCCGACAGGCGTGTACTTGGTCTGTCCCGCGCTCATCGCCGCGTGGGCGGCCTCCTTGATGTGCACGGGAGTGTCAAAGTCGGGCTCGCCGGCAGCGAGCGAGATCACGTCGATTCCGGCAAGTTTCATCTCGGTCGCGCGCGCGTCGGCAGCGAGGGTCGCGGAGGGTTTGATTGCGGCAATTCTGCGATTCAGCTTGAGCATCGTGTTTCCGATCAACTTTGGCTTATGCGATCTGTGCGGCGCTGATTCTACCGCTCGCCGAAATTTAAACATACTGATTAGCCACCAAGATCACCAAGAACATTCAGATCTCTTGGTGTCCTTGGTACTTGAATCTTCTCTTGGTGTTGTTGGCGGTTAGTCTTCCGCTAATTCCAGGCCGAGGAAGATACGCATGCGAGCGAGCTCGGCGTCGAGTTCGCGCTTGTATGCGCGATCGCGCGGCTGCGATGCGATGTAGCCAAACTCCGATTTAAGCTCGCCGTCGACCACCGAAAGATTGCTCCATCCGATCACCTGGTCGCGCCAGAGCGTCGGCAACGCGTAGTAGCCCCGCACGCGCTTCGCGACCGGAGTATAGGCCTCGAATCGATACTTCCATTTCCAAAGCTGCTCGAAGCGGTCGCGATCCCAGACAATCGGATCGAAGGGCGTCAGCAGACGGACGCCATCGTCGGCGGCAACCCGCACCGGATCTTCTTTCGCAGGCCAATACCAGTCGACGCCACCGATAGATGCGTGCGCCAGCCGTTGTTTCGCGCGATGGAGCGCATCCTTCAGCTCGCGCTTCCATTGTGGCGCGGCGTATTGCAGGCGGCTTACGACTAACCACAAGCTCCGGGCAGGGACTGGCGCGTAGACGCCGACAGCGACATCGACCATCGCATCGACGCGAGCGCGGCCCGCGGCGGAGTCCGCCGGCGCAGGTTGATGCTCGCGCGCCGCGTACACCCGAATCCCCTCGTCGCGGCGCACGACGCGCAACATCCCCGCATAGTGCATCTTGTCGAGCAGATGCGTAGTCGCATTCGATGATCCGCCCCAGTAATTCTTCACCCGGCCGTGCGCGAAGTGCTCATCGACCTCGCGCGGGTGCACCGTGCCGCGCTCGCGTATGAACTCGAGCAGGAGCGCGGATTGCCTCTCTTCCTTCATTGGCCATCGATGCGAATGCCAGACATCTTTCCGCGGCGCGCGAGAATTCGGTCGCGCCACGAACCGAGGATGCATCAGCGATTGCAGTTCCCTGGTGACGAAGCCGTAGTTGATGAAGAAATCTTCCTGGATGCCGAGCTTGGCGTAGCGCTGCTCGAGATCTCCGGCGCGGTAGTTCTTCACCCGATGGCGGAGCGTTAGATCCTGAGCACGCGCCGGCGCGCGAATCGGATCGGCCTGCACGAAGCCAAATTTCTCGAGCGCGCGCGGCAGCGTGGTCGGTGGAAAGAGGCTCCGCGCGACTGCATAGCGGCGCAAGTCATGGAGAGTAACCGTCATACTCGAGGGAGTCGCGAGGATTGGGAGGTCATTCGAGCTGCAGAGTAACCACTAAATGCACCAAGAAAGAACACCAGGAGGCGGCCTCTTTCTTGTTGTTCTTTGTGGTTAATGGATTGTTCCGCGCAAGAGCGAAAAAGCCGGGCGCGAAGCCCTAATCGACCTTGAGCTTTCTGCGCAGGCGCTCCATCACGTGCTCGGGAACCAGTTCCGGCAGGCGCTTGCCGTGGCCGGCGACTTCTTTGATGAGGCGCGACGCGGTGTAAAACAGCTTAGGATTGGAGAACATGAAAATAGTCTCGATGTTCGGCCGCATCTGCTTGTTCATCTGCGTCATCTGCAGCTCGTAGTCGAAATCGGTCACGGCGCGAAGGCTCCGAATCAGCACCTTTGCGCCGATTCGTTCCGCATAGTCAACGAGCAGCCCGCTGAACTTGTCGACACGGGCGCGCGGCTCGAGGTCGCGGATACACTCGCGAATCATCTCGACGCGCTCATCCGCGGTGAACAGGGCCGCATCCTTGTGCGGATTGTAGGTGACGCCGACGATAACTTCGTCGAAGATTGCGGCTGCGCGGCGCACGATATCGAGGTGGCCGTTGTGAATCGGATCGAAGCTGCCGGGAAACACCGCGACCACCGGAGTGTGCTCTTTGACTTTATTCACCACCAAAACATCATCCGTGACTCGGCGCCGCTTCCGGTCGCCGGTAAAAGGCGATGCGATGATCGCCAATGATTGGAACCGTCACCTGCTCAGTTTCGTCCGGCGCGGCAGGCGCTACCGGTGCGCGCTTCGACTGCTCGACGATCACCCATCCGCCAATGGCAATGAGGCCGAATCGTGCGAGCCGCGCCAGCACTTCGCCGCTCACGTCATTGCGGTACGGGGCGTCGACGAATATCAGATCAAATTCCTCGCGCGACGTGTGAAGCTCGTCGAGGGCGCGGAACACGTCGATCATCATGATGCGCGCGCGGTGCGCGAAACCGAACGCCGCCAAGTTAGAGCGAATCGCGGCGACGGCCTCGCGCGATGAATCGACGAACGTGACCTGAGCGACTCCACGCGAGAGCGCTTCGATGCCGAGCGAGCCGCTGCCCGCGAATATATCGAGGACGCGCGCGCCGTCGAAATCGATCCGCACGCTGAGCCGTGAAAAAATTGATTCGCGCGCGCGGGCCGAGGTTGGCCGCGTGTTGAGGCCGCGCGGCGCTTTGATCCGCCGGCCGTGCGCTTGTCCAGCTATCACGCGCATTGCGTGACTATTCGAGCATTTCCTCTTGCGTAGCGTTTGCGGCTGATAGATAACCCGTTCTGCCGGGACCCGCAAGTTCGCGGGCCGACGCGAGGGTCAGCTTGCGCCGGTCGGGGATTTGCGGAATTTTAGCTACCGATCATAAGATTCCCGAACTCGCGTACTTTCGATGTTAAAGGTCCTGTAATACCCGAGCCATGCCTGAGAGCCGCGAAGTGAAGTTCTCCGACGCCGCGCTCGAGGAGTATCGAAGCCTCCTCACGCATTACCCGACACGCCAGGCCGCGCTGCTGCCGACGCTTTGGATCGCACAGCGCGAATTCGGATGGCTGAGCGAAGAGGCGCAGGCCTACGTCTCTGCCCTGATGGAACTCCCGCCGGCGCATGTGCGCGCGGTGGTTTCGTTCTACACGATGTTTCACCGCAAGCCCGTCGGCCGTTACCTGCTTGATGTGTGCACCAACCTTTCGTGCCGGCTGCGCGGCGCGGATCAGATCGTCGAATGCATCCGCAATCGCCTCAAGATCGGCGTCGGCGAAACGACCTCGGATGGCAAATTCACGCTCGATGTCGTTGAATGTCTCGCCTCGTGTGGCACGGCACCGATGCTTCAGCTCAACCAGGATGCGTTCTACGAAAACCTCACTCCTGACAGCACCCTCAAACTGATCGACGAGCTGGCCGCCCGTGACCGTTGAGATAATCGCCTCGATCGTGAAGTCAGTCCTGATGATTGTGATCGGGCTGAACTTGTCAGTGTTCCTGCTCTATTTCGAGCGCAAGGGCAGCGCGCTCATCCAGGATCGCGTGGGAGCCAACCGCGCCGGAATCACCGGACTCGGCAAAAAGCTCGGCCTGCCGAACCTCGGGATCATAAACACCCTGGTCTTCGACCCGATAAAGATGTTCACCAAGGAGGACTTCGTGCCCGACGGCGCGGACAAGTTCCTCCATACGCTGGCGCCGTTCCTCGCGCTCTTCCCGGTGATGATCACCTTCGTTGTGATTCCGTTTGGCGACACGATTTCGATTGCGGGGCATCAGATCGATTTGCAGGCGGCGAACCTCAACGCCGCCGTGCTCTACCTGCTGGCGACGATCGGAATCGGCGTCTATGGCATCGCGCTCGCCGGATGGTCGTCGAACAACCGATGGTCGCTACTCGGTGGTATCCGCGCGACGGCACAAATGATCTCCTACGAACTGGCGATGGGCCTCGCGCTGATCGCGGTCATCACGACTTACGGCACGCTCGATCTCCAGGAAATCGTGCGCGGCCAGGGCGGCGTGTACTTCGGATGGCTGCCACGCTGGGGACTCTTCACCCAGCCGCTCGCGTTCATCATCTTCATGACGGCCGGCGTCGCCGAGTCGAAGCGCGTGCCGTTCGATCTGCCCGAGAGCGAATCGGAATTGATCCTCGGCTACTTCACCGAGTACTCGGGCGGCAAGCAGGCCGTCTTCATGCTCACCGACTTCGCCGAACAGGCCCTGGTCGCGATGCTGGTGACGACGTTCTTTCTCGGCGGATGGCAGATGCCGTGGCTATATCGCGACGGATTTCATCTGCCCGGGGGAGCGTTTATCGCGATGCCCGCCTTGGCGATTTCAATCGCCGGCATCCTGGCGTTCCTTATCAAGGTGCTGGCGCTCTGCGTCTTTCTCGGCCTGGTCCGTTGGACGCTGCCGCGCTTTCGCTATGACCAGCTGATGCGGCTCGGCTGGAAAATGCTGGTGCCGCTCGGCCTTATCAACCTGCTGATCACGGCGTTCCTCGTCGTCGCCGTGGGGAGCGCGAGCTGATGGCGCTCTGGCTTTTCGTATTTCTGGCGGTGATTTCGCTTGTTTCGGCGCTCGGCGTCATTGTTCAGCGAAATCCCGTGCACTGCCTGCTCGCCCTGGTGCTGACGATCCTCGCGCTTGCGGTGTTGTTCATCGCACTCGACGCAACCGTGGTTGGCTTCTTGCAAATAATCGTTTATGCGGGCGCGATCATGGTGCTATTCCTGTTCGTGATCTGGCTGCTGAATCTGCAGGCCGAGACGGGACCGACGGGAAGCCTCGCGCTCAAGTTCTTCGGAACGATTGCGAGCGCAGCGTTGGTGGCCGAGCTCTGGTCGTTCCTCCTGCGGCCGCATCTCAAGGTCAAATACGTCGGAGAATCGGCCAGCTACGGCACCCTCGGCGCACTCTCGCAGAAGCTCTTCACCGATTATCTGATCGCGTTCGAGGCAACCTCGATTCTCTTGCTTGCCGCGATCGTTGGCGCGGTCGCGCTTGCGCGGAGGGCTCCTGGGCAGCGCGATTCCAGGCAGGGGAGTCTCCCGTGAGTTCCATTCCGCTCACCTGGCTGCTCGGACTCAGCGCCGCGATCTTCGCGATCGGCGTGGCCGGCATGATCATGCGCCGCAACATCCTCGTGATGTTCATGTCGATCGAGCTGATGCTGAATGCCGTGAACCTGGCGTTTATCGCGCTCGCGCATCGGCTCGGCTCGATGGACGGGCAGGTGATTGTTTTCTTCGTGATGACGGTGGCCGCGGCAGAGGCAGCCGTTGGCCTAGGCATCATCATTTCGATTTTCCGCAACCGCGAGACCGTCCAGGCGGACGACCTAACGCTCCTTCGATGGTGACGCGATGACGGTCGAATTTCCGGCGCTTACGCTGATTCTGATCTTTCCCGCGCTCGGCGTACTGTACAATCTGTTCCTCGGCTATCGCACGGGACGCGGCGCGGTTTCATTCGTCGGACCGGCCGTAATGTTCGTGGCATTCGCCGTCGCGTCGTGGGCCTTCTACGAAATCATGGTGATGCCGCCCGGCAGCGTGCTCACCTACTCGGTTTGGGGATGGATCGAGGCAGGTAACTTCCACACTTCGATTGGCCTTCGCATCGACGCGCTCTCGGCCGTGATGACCATGATCGTTACGGGTGTAGGCGCACTGATTCATCTCTACTCGGTCGGGTACATGGCGCACGATGAGGATTTCGCGCGCTACTTCACCTACCTGAATCTGTTCGCGCTCTCGATGCTGATCCTGGTGCTGGCCGACAACCTGCTGCTGATGTTCGTTGGATGGGAGGGGGTCGGGCTATGCTCGTACCTGCTGATCGCGTTCTGGTACACCAATCCGCAGTTCGCTTACAACGGCCGCAAGGCCTTCATCGTCAACCGGATCGGCGACGCCGGTTTTCTGCTCGGCATGTTCACGCTGATTTGGGCGCTCTCCCAACATGGAGCGTGGTCGCTCGATTTTCTCACTTTGAAAGCGCGCGCCAGCGATATCGCGTCAACGACGCTGGTCGGCACGACGGCCGCGACCGTCGCTGCGCTGCTACTGTTCCTCGGCGCGACGGGCAAATCCGCCCAGATCCCGCTATACGTCTGGCTGCCCGACGCGATGGTCGGTCCCACGCCCGTCAGCGCACTGATCCACGCCGCGACAATGGTCACCGCCGGCGTGTACATGATTGCGCGGCTCAACTTCCTGTTCGTGCTGGCACCCGCCGCGCTGATGGTGGTCGCGACAATCGGCGCGGTGACCGCGTTCTTTGCTGCGACGATCGCGCTGGTGCAGCCGGACATCAAGAAGGTGCTCGCCTACTCGACCATCAGCCAGCTCGGCTACATGTTCCTCGGCGTCGGCTCCGCGAGCTTCGCCGCGGGCATCTTCCACGTCATGACGCACGCGTTCTTCAAGGGGCTCCTGTTCCTCTGCGCGGGCTCGGTCATTCACGCGCTCGAGGGCGAGCAGGACATGAACAAGATGGGCGCGCTGCGCACCAAGCTGCCGATCACGTTCTGGACGATGCTGATTGCGACGCTCGCGATCTCGGCGGTGCCGCCGTTTTCCGGATATTTCTCCAAGGACCTGATTCTCGAGGCCGCTTACGAGTCGGGCCACACCGCACTTTGGATTCTCGGCGTCATCACGGCGGGACTCACTTCCTTCTACATGTTCCGCCTCATCTTCATGACGTTCTTCGGCGAATCGCGCGTCGACCATGAGAAGGAGCATCATATCCACGAGTCGCCGCCCTCGATGGCGATTCCGCTAATTGCGCTCGCGGTTCTCTCTAGCGTTGGTGGCTGGGTCGGACTGCCCGAAGGACTCGCGTGGGGCGATGCGTTCGCGCGTTTCCTCGCGCCCGTGGTCGGCGACTTCAAACCGCTAGTGGTGGGCAATCCCGCGATGCTTTCGCTCGTCGCGACCTCGCTCGGTGGTATCGGGATCATAGTCGCGTATCTCTTCTACATCCGCTTGCCGGGTCTTCCGGTCATCCTCGCTTGGCGGCTCAAAGGCGCGCACCAATTGCTGCTCAACAAGTGGTATATCGACGAGCTTTACAACTTCTTCGTCACACGTCCGCTGTTCTGGTTCTCCAATACGATTCTTAACCGCGGAGTCGATCACTACGCGATCGACGGTGCGGTCAACGGCGCGGGTCTCACGGTCGAGACTACGGGCGAGGCGGTCCGTCGCGTCGAGTCAGGCAACGTCCAGCACTATGCCTTCGTCTACCTGCTCGGCGTGCTCGGCGTCGTCGCGTACTACATTTACCTGGTGATCCATTGAGGACGCGCTGATGCTCACGGCAATCATATTCCTGCCGCTACTTGGCGCCTTGCTCATCATGATGCAGAGCGACGAGCGCACCGTTTGGAACGCGGCGTTCGTGTTTTCGCTCGTGCCGCTCGGACTCAGCTTCTATATGCTCTGGCAGTTCAGGGCCGGCGAGGCGGGTTACCAGTTCGTCGAGCAATACCCGTGGATTCCGTCGCTCGGTATCTCGTATCACCTTGGCGTCGACGGCATCAGCCTGTTCCTCGTCGTGCTGACGACACTGCTCATTACGATTTCGCTCTTCTACTCAGCCGGCGGCGATATCGAGGAGCGCGCGCGAGAATTCTGCTTCTTCGTGCTCGTGCTGGAGACTGGTCTGCTCGGCGCGCTGCTCGCGGTCGATCTCTTCCTCTTCTACGTGTTCTGGGAAGTGATGCTGATCCCGATGTACTTCCTGATCGGTATCTGGGGCCACGGCGAGCGAATCTACGCCGCGCTCAAGTTCGTGGTCTTCACGATGGTTGGCTCGCTGCTGATGCTGGTCGCGATCCTGTGCCTGGTCTTTAGCGCGCGGCAGCATCTCGAGCACATCACGTTCGATCTTCCGATGCTTTACCAGGTGCCGCTCTCGACCACCGAGGCGCGCTGGCTCTTCGCCGCGTTCGCGCTCGCATTCGCGATCAAGGTGCCGATGTGGCCCGTGCATACCTGGCTCCCCGATGCGCATACCAACGCTCCCACCGCGGGCTCCGTCATCCTCGCTGGCATCATGCTGAAGATGGGAACCTACGGGTTCCTGCGCTTCGCGATTCCTCTTTTCCCCGAGGTCGCGGTCGAGGCGATTCCGCTCTTCATGGCGCTGGCTGTGATCGGAATCATCTACGGCGCGCTGGTCGCGATGATGCAGCCCGACTTGAAGCGGCTCGTCGCCTATTCCTCGGTGAGCCACCTGGGGTTCGTGATGCTCGGAATCTTTGCGTTCAACATCCAGGGCATCGACGGCGCGGTCTACCAGATGCTGAATCACGGCATTTCGACGGGCGGACTGTTCCTGCTCGTCGGGATGATTTACCTCCGCCGGCACACGCGCGAGATTTCCGAGTTCGGCGGGCTCTGGAAGAGCGTGCCGATCTACGCCGGAATCTTCATGGTCGTGATGCTCTCGTCGATCGGGCTCCCCGGGCTTAACGGCTTCGTCGGCGAGTTCCTCATCATGCTCGGCACATTCCTTCGGCTGAAGCTCGCCGCGGTCTTCGCGGTGACCGGCGTGATTCTCGGCGCACTCTACATGCTGTGGACTTACGAACGCGTGCAGTTCGGCCCGATTACCAAGGCGGTCAACGAAACGATCGCAGATCTCAACGGCCGTGAGATCGCCTCGATGGTTCCTCTGATCGCGCTGATGCTGTTGATGGGATTTTTCCCGCGCCCGCTCATCAGCCGCATCGAGCCGTCGGCCGCGCGTCTGCTCGAACGCGTGAACGTCGCGGAGGCGCGTCTCGATGAGCGGCGGCATCGCGCGGCGCTGGCGGCGACGGCTCCTCGAGGGCTCGATAGTCGCATCCTGAAAGTGGCGGCGGCGAAATGATCAACTTTAGCCAAATCAACCTGGTCTGGCTGCCGGTGCTGCCGCTCGTGGTAATCGCGACCGCCGCGATGGTCGTGCTGCTGGTCGGCGTGCGCGTCGACGATGAGGAGAGCGATGGCCTCGGCTGGCTTGCGCTCGCCTCGATTGTCATCGCGCTCGTGCTCGCGCTTGGAATCTTCGGGCAATCAGGAATCGCGTTCGCCGGCGCGATCGCAATCGATAGCTTCTCCGCGTTCTTCGAATTGTCGATCCTGATCGCTGCGGCGCTCACGGTCCTGATGTCGCTCGACTACGCCGATGAGCATCGCCTGCCTGGCGCCGAATACTATTCGCTGCTGCTGTTTTCGGTGCTCGGCATGATGTTGATGGCCACGGCGAGCGATCTGATCGTTATCTTCATCGGCCTCGAAACGATGTCGCTCGCCGTTTACGTACTTGCCGGACTTCTGCGCCGCGATCCGCGCTCGAGCGAGGCCGCGATCAAGTACTTCCTGCTCGGCGCATTTTCGACCGGCTTTTTGCTTTACGGTATCGCCCTCATCTACGGTGCGACTGGCACAATCAAACTGGTCGCGATTCACGCTGCGCTCACGGGTCCGCTGCTCAGCAATCCTCTGCTGCTGCTCGGGCTCGGCCTGATGCTGATCGGATTCGGCTTCAAGGTCGCGGCCGTTCCTTTTCATATGTGGACGCCGGACGTCTATGAAGGCGCGCCGACTCCCATCACGGCGTTCATGGCAGTGGGCGTAAAGATCGCAGCCTTCGCCGGCTTCCTGCGCGTCTTCATGGTGCAGCTCGGACCCGCGAGCGCGGCCTGGACGGACGTGATGTGGGCGATATCGGCGCTGACGATGACGGTCGGCAACATGCTCGCCATCGTGCAGTCGAACATCAAGCGGATGCTCGCGTACTCGGCGATCGCACACGCAGGATACATCCTGGTCGCGCTGACCGCGGGCGGACCGCAGGCCGGCGGCGCGATTCTCTACTACCTGCTCGGCTACGCGTTCACTAACCTCGGCGCATTCGCAGTCGTGGTCGCGCTCGAGCGGCGAGGCGCGGCCGGTGATCAGATTGCCGATTATCGAGGACTGGCGACGCGCCAGCCGTTGATGGCCGCCGCGATGGCAATTTTCCTGCTCTCGCTGCTTGGAATTCCGCCGCTGGTTGGATTCGTCGGCAAGTTCTACCTCTTCAACGCCGCCGTGCATCGTGGCTTCGTCGGGCTTGTAGTGATTGGCGTGCTCAACAGCGCAGCGTCGGCCTACTACTACCTTTCCGTTGTCGTCGCGATGTACATGCAGGAGGGCGGCTTTCTCGAAGAGACGAGGCGGTCGCGTCCGGCACTGGTGGCAGCGATCGCGATTGCGCTTATCGGCACCGTCCTCATCGGCATCTATCCGGAGCCTTACTTCACCGCCGCGGGCAACGCGTATCAGTCCGCGATGTCGCCGGAAGAAGTACACGCCGCGACGGCGATGGCGCCGTAGCGTCTCAAGGCCGCATCGCCATCGAGGCTACTTCAACTACCAGCCGTTTGCCGCTTCCTTGCCATCAGTGTAGGAAAGTCTGTCACCCAGATTGGAGGGTCGGGTCTGATGGCGCAGATCACGATTAATATTCCGGACCAGTTTGTCTCCGTGCTCGATGAGGCGGTCAGGATGGCCGGTGCCGGCACGCGTGAGAATTTCATCAAACAATGGCTCGCGCCGACGCTGATCCAAATCGAGATTCAAAGGGAATTCGCGGCGACGACCAACCCGCGCATGCAGCAGCTTCTCGCGATGTGGTCGCTGCCGTCCTAAGGGGCCACATCGATGAGCCAGGACGACCTGTTCAAGGCGCTCGGCCGTTACCAGCTCGATCTGGCCTTCAGCGCCGGCCTGCAGACCAATGCCGAGGGTACGCTGAAGGCGGCGGGATACAACCTCGAGCCGGATGAGCGCGAGCAGTTAACGAACCTGGCGATGGCGTCGAACGCGTCGCAACGTGAGCTGCTGGTCAATCCCGAATTCCCGACCGCGATGCCGCAAGGTGGTGGCGGAGCCGGCCAGCCGCCACCCGAACTCGCCAAGAAGTACTGGGAAGAGCAGCATCGTTTCATGATCAGGACTATCAACCTGCGCCTGTCACTGACGGAGAAAGCGCTGGATGTGGTCAACAAGACATTTGACCGCGCGGGTTCGACCTTTGCGTCGATAACCTGGATGAACCGCATCATGTTCGCCGTCGGGATTGGCCTGTTTCTCTATGCTGCTTATTTGGCGCAATCGACGCATGCGCAGGTATACCCCTTCCTGTTCGGCGGACTTGGTGCAGTCAACTTCATCACGCTCTTCATGTTTAAACCGATCGAGCGGACGCAGAAAGCGCTTGCGAACCTGGTCCAGGTGCAGGTCGCGTTCATGACCTACTTCGATCAGATCAGCTGGTGGGAATCTCTCGCGCAGATGGGTCTCAACGTGATGCCGCCCGATCCGTCGAAGATCGAGCAAGCCAGTGCCGGTCTCCAGCAGCGCACGCTCGAGACGCTCGAGCTGCTGCAGCGCTTCGTCGAAGAGGCAAAACCGCCCTCACCGCCAAAGAAGGATACGGAGCCGCAGAAGCTAGATGCGCAACCTGCGACCAAGCAGGCTAGCTAGCGCGAGTCGCCCAATCGCGCTGCGCTACCCCGCCAGCCGATTGATGCCGTCAAACGCAGCGTTCTTGTAGCACTCCGCGAGCGTCGGATAGTTGAATACCGTGTCAACGAAGTAGTCGATCTTGCCGCCGAGCGCGAGCACCGCTTGCCCGATATGCACGAGCTCGACGGCGCCCTCGCCGATGATGTGCACGCCGAGCAACTCGCGCGAATCGCGATTGAAAATCAGCTTCATCCGCCCGATGCTGTCGCCGACGATTTGCCCGCGCGCAATTTCGCGATACTGCGCCTTGCCGATTTCATAAGGGATGTTTTTTTCGGTCAGCTCTTCTTCGTTCTGGCCGACGAACGAAATTTCCGGAATCGTGTAGATGCCGTAAGGAAACAGCTCGGGCGCGAACTTGCACGGCTGGGCGAACGCATGGCAAACCGCGAGCCGCCCCTGTTCCATCGAGGTTGACGCGAGGCTCGGGAATCCAATCACATCGCCCGCCGCGTAAATGTTGGGCACATCGGTCTGGTAGAAGTTGTTGACCTTGACGCGTCCGCGGTTGTCGGTAGCGATGCCCAAGGCGTCGAGATTAAGCGTCGACGTCGCGCCGGTACGACCTGTGCTGGTGAGCGCCTTGTCAGTGATGATCTGTTTGCCGCTCGCGAGCACGACCTTCACCTGCCTTTGCCCGTTTTCCCCGACAACTTCGATCGAATCGACCTTCTCGCCGAGGCGAAAAGTGACGCGCCGCTCGCGCAGCTGGTAGGTCAAGGCTTCTATGATCTCCGCATCAACGAACGGCAGCACGCGCGGGCGCATGTCGATTAGGGTCACGCGGACGCCGAGTGCGGCGAACATGCTCGCGTATTCGCATCCGATTACGCCGGCGCCGATAACAGTGAGCGAGCGCGGCAGAGTGTCGATATTGAGTATATCGTCGCTCGAGAACACGCATTGCCCGTCGAGCGTCATGTTCGGATCGAGCGCGGCCGTGGTACCGACCGCGAGCACGATCTTGTCTGCGGTGATCATCCGATGCCCCTCGCCAGGAAAGGCGAGGCGAACCTTGTGCGGATCGACGAACGACGCGTCGCCCGTGACCAGCTCGACGCCGTTGCGTTGTAGCTGATCGCGCATCACGTCGATCTCGTGCCGCACGACGGGATCGATGCGGAAGACCAGGTCCTGCAGCGTGATCCGTTCCTTAACCTTGTAAGACTCGCCGTAAACGCCGCGCTCGCGGTAGCCGGAAAGATAAATCACGGCCTCGCGCATGGTCTTGCTTGGAATAGTTCCGATATTGATGCACACTCCGCCGACGATCGATTTGCGTTCAACAATCATTACGCGCTTGCGTAGCTTGGCACCCTGAATTGCGGCGTGATGGCCGGCGGGGCCCGACCCGATAACGATCAAATCAAAATCGTAGGATTCCATCAGCTTCCACTCGGGCGAAATCGCCGAGCCTTAAGTTTCCGCGATAAGTCAGTTTTTCGCCAGAGCGTGAAGGCTCGCAGTTCCGCTAGACGATCGTGCGGACAAAGCCGTATTGTCCGATCTGAAATCGCCGGTTACTGGAGGCAAGCATGGAATTCGGAATCTTCTACGAAATCCAGGTCAACAGTCCGCTCAAGCATCGCGAACGGGAGTACCAGGCGTTTCACGATGTGATGCGCCAGGTCGAGCGCGCCGAGGAGGTCGGCTTCTCGCACTTCTGGACCGTGGAGCATCACTTCCAGGTCGGCTTCGCGCATTCGTCCGCGCCTGAGGTTCTCTACGGCGCCATCTCGCAGCGCACCAGTAAGATCCGCATAGGACACGCCGTTGTGCTGCTGCCGTTTCCCTACAACCATCCGGTTCGAATCGCAGAACGGGTCGCCACGCTCGATATCCTCAGCAATGGACGAGTCGAGGTCGGCACCGGCCGATCGATCACGCAGGTCGAGCTCGGCGGCTTCGGAATCCCCTATAAGGAAACGCGCGCGAGGTGGGAAGAAGCGCTTGATATCATCACCACGATCTGGAAAAGCAAGGACGGCACGTTTTCGTACAAGGGCCAATACTTCGACATCCCCGAGCGCACCGTCGTGCCGATGCCGATACAGAAGCCGCATCCGCCGATTTGGGTCGCATGCACCAGCGACGACACTCATGAGCTCGCCGGTAAGCTCGGGCTCGGCTTGCTTTCATTTACGCTGCTCGTGACGCCAGAGCATTTGGGTCAGCGCGTGCGCACTTATCGCAATGCGCTCAAGACCGCGAAGCCACACGGCGCGTTTGTCAATAATCGCGCCGGCGCATTCTCGATGACGCACATTGCCGACACCGACAAGCAGGCGCGCGAGGAAGCGGAACGCGCCTTCATGTCGTACGTCGGCACCACGCTCCGCGTGAACTCCCCGGTGCTCGAAGCAAAGAAGACTGGTGCGGAGCCCAAGGATCAGGCGCGCGGTCAGATGCCTGACTTGCCCAAGCAATACGAGGGACTGGATCCGTCAAAGGTCACGATCGATTCGCTTATCGAACATGGCATGTGCATCTGCGGAAGTCCGGACACCGCGATTCGCCAGCTCGAGCGGATTCAGAAGGAAGCGCAGCTCGATCAGTTCCTCGCGATGATGCAGTTCTGGTCGATTCCGCACGAGAAAACGATGCATGCGATCGATCTGTTTGGAAAACACGTGATTCCGCATTTCCAAAGGATCAGCGCGTCGCGAACGGCTTCGGCAGGTGAGGCACAGACTGGCGCACGGTGAGTCCTGCAAAAAAGGAACTAAACGGCGCGCGATGCAGAAGCATCAGTTTGGAACGACCGGACTCCGCGTCGCGGCGGTCGGCCAGGGCACGTGGCAAATCGATGGAGCTAGCCGCAACGGTGCAATTGCAGCGCTGAAACGCGGACTCGATCTCGGCATGACGCACATCGACACCGCCGAGATGTATGGCTCGGGCGAGGCGGAGAAAGTCGTAGGCGCCGCGATTCAGGGACGGCGCGACGAGCTGTTCATCGTCTCAAAGGTGCTGCCGCAACATGCGTCGCGGAGCGGAACGATCAAGGCGTGCGAACAATCGTTGCGGTTCCTGATGACCGACCACCTCGACTGCTATCTCCTGCACTGGCGCGGGAGATATCCGCTGGAGGAGACAGTCGCAGGCTTCGAGGCTCTGAAGCAGGACGGGAAGATCGCAAGCTGGGGCGTTAGCAACTTCGACGTCCCGGACCTCGAGGAAATCGAGGCGATCGCGGGCGAGCACAAAATCGCCTGCAACCAGGTCCTCTACCATCTGCGCGAGCGCGCCGTTGAGAACCGCGTGCTGCCGTGGTGCGAGCAGCACGGCGTCGCGGTAGTTGGATATAGTCCGTTCGGCCACACCCGAGCACTTCCGCGGGCGAGCACTGGCGATCGCCGCGTGCTGGAAAAGATCGCGGCCGCACACGATGCAACTCAACGCCAGGTCATTCTGAGCTTTCTCGTTCGGCGGCCGTCGCTCTTTACGATCCCGAAGGCGTCGAACGCGGAGCATGCGGAGGAAAATGCCGGAGCCGGCGATTTGAAACTGACGGAGAGCGAGATCAGAGCAATCGACGAGGCCTTCCCGCTAAATAAAAGCTCAACCAACCTTCCGATTCTGTGATCGGGGCGGGCCGCAAGGCCCGCCACCACTGCTGAAGAGACTCAACCACGCCTGATTTCTTCGAAACCCGAAGCGCGTTTCATTCCTTGTCATGTCACGCCTGGTGGAGCGCGGGCCGTGGTACAGCCTTTATGTCTGCCAATCCGTTTTCCGCGCGAAGCTCTCGCTGCACGATGCTGCGAAGAGCCTGGCGCCCGCGATGAAGCCGCACCTTCAGCGCATTGGGGGTTACACCGATTGTCGCCGCCGCCTCATCTACCGTCAGGTCTTCGATATCCCTCAGCAGCAACGCTACCCGGTACGATTCAGGCAACAACGCGATACAGTTTCTGACGAACTCGCGTGTTTCCCGCCGCTCAATTGGAAGTTCATCCGCGATCGCGCCAACAGGATCGATTTCCAATTTGCCATTCACATCGAAATTAGGCAGCAACTCCTCGATGGAGACCTCGGCACGGCGGCGACGTCTTCGAAGCTCCAGCAGGGCTTCATTGACGACGATGCGGTACAACCAGGTCGAAAGCCTGGACTGATGTTCGAATCTCGAAATCGCCTTGGTCACCGATACGAAGGCCTGCTGCAGGACGTCGCGCGCGTCCTGCTCGTTGCTGAAGAAGCGCCGTGCCACTCGCAACAAGCGGGGAGCACATTTGTGAATCATGGTTTCGAAGGCGTCTTCGTCTCGTTCGCGCAAACGGCGGACCAACTCGCGTTCGTCGTCGGTGATTGCCAATATCTGATTCGGAGTCATGACATACCTCCGGTGTTGGGCGTTGTCCGCGTCCAGCCGCCGCATGTTCGATCGCCTGGCAGGACTCGCCGCAAAAGTCATGCCGTCGAAAGTTTAGTTCTAAATTAAATGGCTTCTTTGGCTGGACGATTCGCAGTTTGGACCCTGGCACGTTCGCCAAACCTTTCCAGTCGCGAGGAACCTGCTGTCTGCCTGCGGGTTGGTCAGGTCCAGCCCCTGATTCGCCGAATGCGAACGATTCGCGAGATCGGGTGCGCGCCCTGGCTTGAGACCGGAGCCAAGATGATTTAGTTTAGAGATGAAATATCCGGTGGTATGATTGTCGCAGGAGAATTCGGGCATGTTGCAGAAATCGCCGGCCAGGCCTGATCCGCGCCCACTCGTTCAGCAGATGACGCCGCCCCAGGACCTGCCATTCATCGATCTCGCGCGGGCATTGCTCAAGGCAAGTTTTCTGTTTTCGATTCACCCCGACCGTGCCTACCAGGCATTCGATCTCACCCTCGCGCAGGTCGACGTGCTCATGGCGTTGGGGAACGCCGAGAACGCGAGTCTCACCTGTTCGGAAATCGCAGAGAAAACCTTGATCACCAAGGGCGGTATCACAGGGATTCTCGACCGTCTCGAAGCTCGCGGCCTCGTAAAACGGCTCCACTCACGCGAAGACCGCCGAAGTGTCACAGTGCGACTGAGCGCCAAAGGCATCGAACTTTTTCGCAAGCTCTGCCCCGCGCTCGCGCGTGCCAACCGCGCGATCTTCGATCGAGTGTTTCAGCCCGAACAGCAGAAGGAATTCAGCAACTTCCTCAACATGCTGATTAGTGATCTTGAGGGTTGAGGATCGAAAGCCGAAACATCTCTGCAATTCTATTGAAGCGGTCGCGGCGCCGATTTCGCCAAATCTGCGCGCTGGCGGAAATCGCGTCGTAAAGGCACAACAAAACTTAAAACCCTGAAGAATCTCCAGCTGCTAAGTGTAGGGTAGGAATCCGAACGTCTTGACTAGTAGAATTGGCCGCGAGGAGTACGAGCCTGCGATGTCCAACGAAGCGTCTTCAGCTCCGAATGCAGCCGCCAAGGCGGCCATGTTGGCCGCCGAATCCATCGAAGCCGGATCATTCGGCGTCGCTGGCACCGAGCACGAACCGGCGAAGCGCACGCCGCGCATCGCCCAAAATGATCAGCGGCTCGGGTCACCGGAACTCTACCTCAACCGCGAGCTGACGTGGCTCCAATTCAACAAGCGGGTATTATTCGAGGCCTCGGATCGCCGCAACGCGCTGCTCGAACGCGCCAAGTTCCTCGCCATCACGGCCTCCAACCTCGACGAATTTTTTATGAAGCGCATCGGCGGCCTCAAACAGCAGGTCGCTGCCGGGTTGCAGGAACTGACGGTCGATGGCCGCACGCCTCAGCAGCAGATCGCCGAGAGCTACGCAATCGTTCATGAACTCGAGCAGCGCCAGCGCGAGATTCTGCCGGAAGTGATGAGCCAGCTCGCCGCGCACGATATCCGTATCCTGCAGTACAACGAGCTGAACGACGACCAGCAGGAAGAAATCCGCGAATACTACTTCCGTAACATCTTCCCGCTGGTGACACCGCAAGCGATGGATCCGGCGCACCCCTTTCCCTTCATCTCAAATCTTTCGTTCAACCTGCTGGTGACAATCCGCTACGACGCTGAGTCCGATCCGCTGATGGCTCGGGTCAAGGTACCGCTCGGCTTCGGCATCCGGCGCTTCCTCAAGGTCGGTCGCAGCAGCGATTACGTTCGTCTCGAGGACGTGATGGCGAACAACCTCGATCTGTTGTTCCCATCGATGGAGATCGATTCCTGCGAATTGTTCCGCGTCACGCGCAACGCCAACACCGAGCGCGACGAAGACGAAGCCGACGACCTCCTCGCGCTCATCGAATCCGAGCTCCGCGATCGCCGCTTCGCGCCGATCGTGCGCCTCGAAGTGATGAAGGGGATGAACCCGGTTCATCGCGG
Organism: Candidatus Binataceae bacterium; assembly: GCA_030038355.1. Classification (GTDB taxonomy): domain Bacteria; phylum Desulfobacterota; class Binatia; order Binatales; family Binataceae; genus JASHPB01. Next base: position 21,698 of record JASHPB010000325.1, on the reverse strand, counting down.
GATGCTGGCGGCGGAGCTGGGACTCGATGAGCGCTCGGACGTGTTCGAGGTCGACGGGATCCTGGCGCTGCGCGACCTGATGGAGCTCGCGTCGATCGATCTGCCGGTGCTGCACGATGCGCCGCATCATCCGATTGACCATCCGCGACTGACCCCCGGCCGCAACATATTCCACGTCATCCGCGACGCCGGTTCGATCTTGTTGCTGCATCCGTATGAATCGTTCTCGACTTCGGTCGAGCGCTTCCTGCGAGAGGCGGCCGAGGATCCGAAGGTCCGCGCGATCAAGATGACGCTGTATCGCACATCGCGCGACTCGAAGCTGATAGGCTATCTGAGCGACGCGGCGCGAAACGGCAAACAGGTCGCAGTCGCGGTCGAGCTTAAGGCGCGCTTCGATGAGGCCGCGAATATCCAGTTCGCCGAGCAGCTCGAGCAGTTCGGTATCCACGTGACCTACGGCGTGGTCGGGCTCAAGACGCACAGCAAGGTGATCCTTGTCGTTCGGCAGGATTACAACGGCCTGAAGCGCTACGCACATATCGGCACGGGTAACTATCACGCCGGCACCGCGCGTCTCTACGCGGATTTTGGCTTGCTCAGCTGTGACGCTGCGTTTGGCGAGGATCTGACCGAGTTGTTTAATTATCTGACAACTGGTTACGTACCGGATCGCAGCTATCGCAAGCTGCTGCCCGCGCCGACGCTGCTCAAGAAAGCGCTCATCGCGCGCATCGATCGCGAGATCAGCCTGCACACCGCTTCGTCGCCCGGGCATCTGCAGTTCAAGATGAACGCGCTGGAAGACGCCGACGTGACACGCGCGCTCTACCGTGCGTCGATGGCGGGAGTGAAGATCGATTTGATCGTGCGGGATACGTGCCGGCTGAGGCCCGGCCTCCCGGGAATTTCCGAGAATGTTCGCGTCGTGAGTATCGTCGGAAGATTCCTCGAGCACGGGCGCATCTATTACTTCCGAAACGGCGGGCGCGAGGAATATTTCATCGGCTCGGCCGACTGCATGAAGCGCAACCTTGAGAGCCGCGTTGAAGTCGTCGCACCGGTTGAGGATCCGCAACTGCGCAAGGAACTTCGCGAGGTGATCGATCTCCAGCTCACGCCGAATCGATGCGCATGGGCGATGCAATCCGACGGCAGCTACGTAAAGACTCAGGCACCCGAGGGTGACATGGGATGCCAACAGGCAATGATCGATCTCGCGGAACGCCGCCAGCACGAGGCGACCAAGTTGCGCAAGCGTCGCTCCAAGGGCTTCGCGCGGCGCGTCGTAAAGCAGAACGGTCGGAACGAGGTTTGACCCGCGAGTCTCTCGCGGCGTGATGTACGATTCTGGCGAGCGAGCCGGTCTGATCAAATCGTCCGCCATCTTGTTTGGTCGTGGCGCGCGCGATACCTCATCCGCTGCACACGATGGACAAGGTCTTGGCTCGACGCATCAGCGGCAACGTAGTATTAGAAGCTAAAGATGCCTGAGATTGGCGAATTTGTGCACAAACGCATCGCCGTCACCGGCGGCGCTGGATTTCTCGGCAGCCACGTCGTCGAGGAGTTCGAGCGCCTCGGATGCCGTCAAATCTTCGTCCCGCTCTCCCGCGACTATGACCTCCGCCGCGCCGACGCGGTCGCCCGCCTGTATCGCGAGCATCGCCCCGAAATCGTTATTCATCTCGCCGCTGTCGTCGGTGGTATCGGCGCCAATCGTGAAAATCCCGGCCGCTTTTTCTATGACAACCTGATGATGGGCACGGAGATGCTCGAGCAGGCGCGCCTTTCTGGCGTCGAGAAGTTCGTCGCCATCGGGACAGTCTGCGCCTATCCGAAGTTCACGTCCGTGCCGTTTCGCGAAGAGGACCTCTGGAACGGATATCCCGAGGAAACCAACGCGCCCTATGGCCTCGCCAAGAAGATGCTCCTGGTGCAGACACAGGCGTACCACGAACAATACGGCTTCAATGGCATCTACCTGCTGCCGGTGAATCTCTACGGCCCGCGCGATTCGTTCGATCCCACGAAATCGCACGTGATTCCTGCACTCATCAAGAAATGCGTCGATGCGGTAGAGTTCGGCGAATCGAAAATCGAGGTGTGGGGCAGCGGCGCCGCGAGTCGCGAGTTCCCCTACGTCGCCGACTGCGCGCGCGATCGTGCTGGCGACTGCGCATTACAATCGCCCCGAGCCGGTGAACCTCGGCGCCGGGCGCGAAATCAAAATCCGCGACTTGGTTACGATGATCGCCCGGCTCACCGGCTTTAGCGGTGAGATCGTGTGGGATTCGAGCAAGCCCGACGGCCAGCCGCGCCGCTGCCTCGACGTGTCGCGCGCCGAGCGCGAGTTCGGGTTCCGCGCGACGACAGAGTTCGAGAGCGGTCTTCGCCGTACGATCGATTGGTATCTAACCGCGCGAACTACTCTTGCCGAGCGCTTGGAGCCTGCCACGCTCGCGCGCTCTTCGATTCGCTAGTTCCGCGCCTTGAAAAGATCATAGTAGCGATGCTCGCCGCGCGGATAGCGCGCGACGTGAACAAGGCAGGGCGCGCCGCCCGCCACACCGTAATGAACTTCCTCTTTGTCGGTGAGAGCAACGTAGATCTGTCCGGATTCTGCCTTGATCCATCGGCAGAAGTCGGGCTTTGCCTCGAACGCTGGCAGGAAGATCTGCTGCGCATCGGCATAATAGGCGAAGCGCTTGTCGTCGCTCACGACCGCGCGTGGTCCCCTGCTGATACGCGCGATTTCTTGACCGGCGTAACGAATTCCGCGCACGTCGTACGAGTCGTTCTGCATGGCGATCACGATCAGCACCCCGCCTACCGCGAGCGCACACCACGCCGGATGCAATCGCCGCCTGAAGGGCGTCTCGCTGATCCACCGCGACGCCGCTGCGAGGCCGATAGCGATCCAGCCCAAGGTGAACGCGATTAGGTGAACCATGAAGCGCGGGCCGGTGTATGAAATCGCAAAGCCGGCAATGTAGCCCAAAATCATCAGCGCGAGAAACACATCAGCCCAATCAGTCGCGAGCGTGCGCCCGCGACAGCACAGCCCGATCATCAGTAGCACTGCGAGCAGGGGATTCAGCGCCTCGGCCATGAAGTAGGAGGACATGGCGAAATCGCTCGCGAACTTGGTGAGGAACACGCGCGGCGAGGCGAAGAGCGGCGCGAGCAGGCTCGCATTTCCATGATACGCCAAGCCCTGCCACTTCTCGCGATTGCCCGTTACATCGCCCATCCCATACATCACTGCCGCGTGGAATTCGCGGCTGAACGCGATGTGTCCCGCGCTGCGGCTGAGATAGATGACATACGGTGATGCGACGGCGAGATACGCGGCGCCGAACGCGATCGCCGCAAGCAGCGCCCATCCGATTCGCCATCGGCGCCAGATGAACGCGCCCAGCACCACGAACACCGGCACAAAGAGCGCGAGGCCTATCGCCTCGGTCCTGTAGAGATACGCGACTCCCGTGATCGCTCCGCTCGCGAGAGCCCATCCGATACGCCCGCGCCGAATCGCGACGATCGCCATCCATATTGCGAAAACGAGCAGACAGATATAACCCGCCTCCGTCCGTACGCTCGCCGAATATCCGACCAAGTCGGGATCGATTGCCGCGAGCGCGGCCGCCACAATCGCAAGATCGCGCCGCGCGAGCGTCTCGCGGAACAAGTAGAAGATCGGGATGACGGTGAGGCCGCCGAGGATCGCCGAGACGAGGTCGCCCGCCAGTTCCCAATTTGGTCCGAGCGCGTGAGCGAAAGCGATGAGTGCCGGGTAGAGCGGCGGAAAGACCGATGCGAGCGCACGTGCATAGTCACCTGCCGCGAGATGCTTTGCGATTCCGAGATATGCGACGCCGTCGCCGGAGATGCAGTAGCTGAGGATGCCGAGATAGACGCGCAGCGCGAGCGCCAGAACTGTTAGCGCCGCGACGATCGTGCCGTCAGACAGCGAAAGTATCGCCTCGGGCACGATGCCACGGCGCGCGTCGAGACCGTCGGCTGGCGCCATGGCCGCCAACGAAAGCGAGCCCGCGCTCGATCCTGTGGGCTCGCGCGGCTCACTAGGCGCGGCGGACGGTCCTGGCTGGGTCACCTATGTTCTACTAGCTCTACCGCCGCCGCACTCAAAGCTCAGTCGCTCGCTGCCGGCCGCGTCGGCACCACGTAGTTGCCCGGATTTGCAATCATAGCATCGCGCAGTCCAGGATTGTCCCCGAACAGCTTGGCGAGCTCGGCGTGGTTGTTCACGTAGCTGTCGCTGGAGATCAACTGCGGATTATGACCGAGCGCATGCGCGATCCCAGGATGCTGCGTTGCGAAGTCGCCCCAGACCTGAAGCCGCTGCATGTCGAGGTCGGACGAGTTTGCGGCCATGAAATAGGTGGTGGTGTTGCCGCGGACGACCGTGCCGAGCACTCGGCCATCGGCTGCTTGCTGTGCCATTGCTGCGGGGGCCAGGAATACGGACGCTACGAGGGCAGCCAGCACTATTTTCCAGGTCATATATTTCGACCTCCTGTCACCAAAAATTATAAATTCCCGGCACCGAGGAGGCGATTGGTATCATGCGTCATAGGGGTGATCTATGCACTGAAATCGATTTGGAATGGCGCGAAGTTTGTTAACGATAAAAACTGTATACTTCAGATAATTGGCGATGCGCGATACGTCTGGCTCCAGATTTTTCAATCGCTTCCGCCTTATTGCTGTTGAACGACAGACCAATGATGACGGCGCAACAGAATGACAACGTATGCGACAATCATTGCCGCCACCAGTGAGAGTACCGCGATAATCCACAGGTAGCCTTCGATCTCCGTGCCAAAGACGCTCGCCAGCGCCAGCACTCCGCTCACCCATAGAAAGTTGTAATCAAGGTGTATGCCGGCCAGAAAGCACGTCACCGACAACACCAACACCGTCATCAGCGCGACCGCATCCGCATCCATCTGACCCCAGCGCAGCTCGAGGAAGATTATCCGCACCGCCAGGATTGGCACGAGCCAGTGGAGCGCGTGCTTCACGATTAACGGCAGTGGAGGTTCGGCAAATTTGCGGCTTACCGTCGCGTGCCACAGGCTTATCAGCCCGAACGCGGGGAACATCGCGCTCCAGTAAAGCCGCGCGCGATTCGACGAGTAGTTGGTCAGGAAAAGACCGAGCATCACCAGCAGTCCGAGCAGGCCCGCGATCAGCGCCTTGTGCAAGACGGAAGCCTCGAGGCGCGCGGTCCAAGGCTTGGATACGGCAGCGACGGGTGCCGCCGCTGATTGAGTCTGCTGCACGTTCGGTGCGCTCTGAACGTCTGTCACGCGATACTCCTGAGACAATTATCCACGAAGGCGTTGGCGAATTCGAAGGTATAGGCGAAATCTCGCGCGAATCAATCTCGATCGTTTCGCGATCAAGATGATTCTTTGCGGCCATCGTGGCACGATACTGAGCATATGGCTGACAAAATCAAAAAGACCGACGACGAATGGCGCACAGTTCTGACCCCGGTCCAGTTCGCGGTGACGCGCGAGAAAGCGACCGAGCGTCCCTTCACCGGCGAATACGACAAAACTACCTCTGCGGGGACCTACAAGTGCGTCTGCTGCGGCGAGACGCTCTTCGAGTCCGACACCAAGTTCGACGCGGGATGCGGATGGCCGAGCTTCACCAAGCCCGCCGCCGCCGGCCGCGTCGCGGAGGAAGTCGATCGCAGCCATGGAATGGTCCGCACCGAAGTGATGTGCGCGAAGTGCGACGCGCACCTCGGGCACGTATTCGACGACGGCCCCGCGCCGACCGGCCTGCGCTACTGCATCAACTCGGCGGCGCTGAAGCTCGAGCCAAAGAAGTAACGCGCCTCTCAGTAAAGAATCGACGGCAGGTACGCGCCGCGCGGCTCGTTGTAGAGCCCGATCGACATCAGCGTCATCTGCATGATGACCCTGAGCCCCTGCGCGAGGCACCATCGCATCAGCTCCGCGTTACGCGACGGCAAAAGAAATCCAGGCTCATGAAGTTCGCGCGGCGCGGCGATGAGCGCCTTCAGCTCATCGTTGGATTCCGCGACCGCATAACCGCCGAACCCAATCGAGGTCGAGTATCCGGTGATTCGTCCGGCGCGCATGACGACCGACGCGCCTTGCCCGATTGCGTCAGACAGCTCGTCGGCGCGATCGCATCCGTGAACATAAGCGCAAAGCCGGTTGCAAGCGTCGAGATCTGAAGGCGTCGCCGCGCGCACCTCGCATTCGTCGATGCGCTTTTTCAGCGGGGCGCCGTGAAAGACCGACAGCGTCTCGCGCGGATCGAAGCCGAGCTTGGTGTAGAGGCTGAGCGAGCGCATGTGATAGGCGGACTGCACCAGGCGCACGCCGGCGAACTTTTTCTCCGCGGCGCGTTCAAGAGCATTCAGCATCATCCGCTTGCCGATTCCGCTGTCCTGCACCTCGGGATCGACGCTGATCGGGCCGATTCCCGCGATCGCGCCGCGCTCGTCCATAAAGTTGCTGCCGACAATCCGGCCGCCGCGCTCGGCGATGACGGAGTAGCATCGCGGATGCCTCAGCATGCTGCCGACGATTTGCGCAGCGACCTCAGGTGAAGGAAAGTCGGGCGGAAAGCCGTGGCGGTCGGCGATCGATTTGAACGCCTCGTAACAGACACGTCCGCATTCATTGGAATCCTCGGGCTTGCCCGCGCGCAGGGTGACATCCATGGCATCGTCTCCGCGAAAAAACCGGATCGCCACCGACTATTCCGCGCTCGCCGCGATTAGTCCAGCGCACCGGCTAACCTGAGGCGGTACACGCGCCGCGCGCCAAATTGTGACTCGCTCTCGGTGGGAGAGGTTACGCGATCGCTCGCGGCCAGGTAGCTCAGCGCGTCAGAAATTCACCTAAGGGTTCCAAGTGAAACACTTTTGACTGCGCTGGGATCGAGGGCTCGCCTTCGACCTTTTCTCCAGCAACATCGATGCGGATAGTATCTTTAGAAAACGGCGTGAATGTTGCGGTGTCAGCCGGATAGAACTTCCAGATTTCACGAACGAGTGGCAAGGTCCTGAAGGCATTTGCTGACCGACAAAGGTGGAAGTGGCATCCATGGCTCCCCCATCAGTCCCGTACAGGCGCACCGAGGATCCGTCCATCTGTATCCTTTCGGTGGACTGAAGCCGAGAAATCCTAAGAGCAACCAGCGCCAAAGCGCAGGCGAACGGGAACAAGAGAATTGGCAGAGTGACTTTGGTCAGAAGTCTCCTCGCAATCGCGATCGACAAAATTAGCGTAACCATAGATAGACACCCGACCACGATGTAGGCGATCGAGTTCGCGAGGTCGCTGTTAAAGCCGATTAACGGATTAGAAGCGTTCGCCCCAGGCAGAAGGAACAGTAGAAATGTCGATCCAAGGAACTCTGCGGTGCGCGTTGCGCTAGGCGCGTCTACTCGAGGCGCGGATCATCGGCCGGCGCCGGCGCTCGCTGCGGTTGCGCCCTCTACGTCGAGGCCGCCGAAACGGCGCTCGCGCCGATGAAATTCCTCCACCGCAGCCCGCAATTCCTCGCGGTCGAAATCCGGCCACATCCGATCACCAAAAATCAGCTCGGCATACGCACACTCCCAGAGCAAAAAATCCGAGAGCCGCTTCTCGCCGCCGCTTCGGATCAGCAAATCGATGCCGCCCGGGACCGGAGCGTCGGAGAGTGATTCCGCGAGGATGCGATCGAAGGTCTCGACCGACCCGTCGAGCTCCGAATGAAGCTGTGCCGCAGCGCGCACGATCGATTCACGCGCGGAGTAATCGAGCGCGACGCGCACGTGCAGCTTGGTGCCGCCGGCGGTCGCGTGCTCGACGCGGCGAATTTCATTTCGAAGGCGGGCCGTGAGGCGATCGCGCCGGCCAATCACCGTGAGACGCGCGCCACTTTCGATAAACCGCTTGGTCTCCGAGCGGAGGAAGGCACGCAGAAGCCACATCAGCCCCTGCACTTCCTCGACCGGGCGGCGCCAGTTGTCGGACGAGAATGCGAACAGCGTGAGCGTGCCGATCCCGAGATCTGGCGCGGCTTCGATCACGCGGCGCACGGCATCGGCTCCGGCACGATGACCGGCGCTGCGGGGCAGGCCGCGGCGCGTGGCCCAGCGGCCGTTGCCGTCCATGATAATCGCGACATTGAGCGAATTTCTTGCAGGCCAAGTACTTTGCATTATAAAGTCCCCGCCAAAATTTTTTTAGGCCGGCACCAGGCGCCGAATCAGCTCGCGCGCGCGATCGGGATCGGCCGCAAAGGCGTCGCGCACCACCTGCTCCAGCACTTCGACGTATTCGAGGTAGCGCCGCCGCCCGAGCGCCGTGATCTTGCAAATCGTCTGCGGCCGGTTGCGATCGAAACCTTTGACGATATCGACCAGCTTCGCTTCCTGCAGCACCTGCAGATGACGACTCAGGTTGCCGTCGCTCAAGGAGCAGAGCTGCTTAAGGTCGCCGAAGATAAGACCCCTCGGATGCGCGATCAGCGAGGTCAGCACGCTGAGCCGCGCGCGCTCGTGGATTACCCGATCGAGCCCTTCGTAGGCGAAGCGGCCAGGGCGCGGTTCAACTTTGCTGGAGCTGGGCATCGTCAAGCTGTTGATTCCATAGCAGTACCGCCGACGCGAACAGTTGCCCGAGGCCGAATGGCAAACCCATCAGCCATGGCGAAAAGACGTGTTGCTGACTCGCGAACGCAAGACACGCAAGGCCAGTCCCGAGGTACCAGACACCGACGGCGAAGGTCGCGCGCGGTAGAAATCGGGCCGACGCGAATACCCCGAGACTAAACACCACCTGCCAAAGCCCGGGCAGCATCCACGCCGTCGCGGGCGCATAGAGGAGCAGCACGGTCGTCATCAGCAATCCGGCGGCGGCTGCGGGGAGAAACTGTTCGACCGCAGTCCAGATCATCTCCTGGGCGAGGCCGGAATGAATCGTTCGCGAGCGCGTCACCATCTCGACTCCGACCAATACGAGTGAGAGCGCCGCGGTCGCGGACCAGAGCACGAGGTAGGCCACGATGCTGTGCGTTGGATCGGGCAGCCAGCGCGCTTGCGCCTCGGCCGCCACGAGCGCGAGCAATCCGGTGCCCGCGACAGTTACGGGGCCATAGCCGCGAAACTCTGCGGTGCGCGCGATCTGGCTTCGGATCGCGGTTATTTCGGCCAGCGCTTCGTCGAGGTCTTTCATAAGCGAGCTTCACTTTGCATCGCAAAGTACGTGAGCGGCACGCCAAGGTCAAGCGCTTCCCTTGTCATTCGGGCGCGGGCGATTCGCTATTCGACCACCACGGTCATCTTCATGTTGCCGTGACCCGAGCCGCAGAAGTGATCGCAGATGATCGCCGAATTTGCCGGGTTGCGGGGGTGCGACTTTGACGTCGATCGCTTCTCCTGCCGGAATCGTTTCGTCGATACCTAGCGAGCGCGAGAAGAATCCGTGCTTCAGGTCAGCGCTGGTGAGGTGCAGGACCGCGGCGAGCGCAAGACAAGCGGCAGCTCCTGCCAAAACTGCAATACTCAGTCGATTAGTCATTTAGTATTCCTCCACGCGGTCATTCTTGAATCTGCAAAATCACCATTAACAACCGTGCCGACCAAACTTCCCTTCCCCTGGGAAGGGACAGATGATTAGGTAGGATTCCGTGATCGGTTCTTCACAATCAAAACTCAACCTCACCCCGACCTCTTTTCCCGCATCGGCAAGGGGAGCCGTCAGTACGATCCTCCCTGATGTCCTTCTGAACGAAGTGAGCAACGCGAACGAAGTCGAATGGATCGCGGGCAGCTTCGCGCAGGCCAAGCCGGTACCGGTTTGTTCATGGGCGGAGCGCTCCTCAGTCGATCAACCTCCTACTCTTCGCCAGTTGCTGGATTGCGACCGTTCCCGAATACTCATTCATCGAAAGTTCGAGGTCACTGATGTTCGCCTTGCCGCCTGAGCTCTCCGACCCGATGCGTACGCTGAGGTTCCTGACCGGCGATGCCTTGTCGAACGGCATCGGCTTCTTTTCCGCTACCTGTGATGGATCGGGAAAGGCGAAGATCAGCGAGCGAGCGGCAATGTGCTTCGAGTGCCCTTTCTCGCGGATCCTCGCGATGGATATGCCCATAGAGGAGCGTCACGTTCTCATACGGCGCGAGCACGTTCATCATCTGATCGCCGTCGCTCGTGAACCATTACCAGTCAGGCCTGAGGTTCGAACAGCGGGCGATGAGTGAAGACCATTATCGGCGCGGTGCTCGGAAATCGCGCGAGATCGCTCTTCGGCCACGCGATTCGCTCAGGGCCGACCTCGGGCTTGGCGCGCGACACGTTGTCCAGCGCGACAAAATGCACTCCGCGATAGTCAAATGAATACGAAGTCTCGCCGAACTGCTGACGATACAGCTTGCCCCCATCGCTGCCCCAATCGTGTTCGCCCGGCACGTAATGAGTATTCGGCTGGCCGCGGCCCGCGGCGATTTGCTGAAACCTCTTCATCCGCGCGACGCGTTCCTTCTGTTTTCAGAATCGTGCGTCAGATCGCCGGTGAAGATGACTAGCTCCGGTCTCTGCGGCGTTCTGTTGATCGTTTACAGCGCTCGCTCGAAGGCCTTGGTGCCGAGCGTGTCGGGCGGTCCGTTGAAGCCGACGTGAGTCTCAGACCGCTGTACGAAAGTGAAAGGCGAGGGGCTTCGCCATTCTCCGCCGCTCGGTGGCGATTCGCGCGCCGAGACGGTTTTCGCCGAGCATGCTGCCCGCCACCTGACACGGCGCGCCGAAGCCGAGGCGACATTCCCGCGATCCTGAGAAACGATCGGCGATCGAGTTCCCGATTCACCGAAGTCTCCTAGTTCTGTAATGGCGGCGGGCGTCCCCCCCGCTCGCCGATACGGACCGCGACGCGGTTCGTGCGATCCGATTCAGTTGGAATGACTCTGCGAGCGCGGCAATCATTCCCTACGTAAATTGGACCGTGCCGGGCTTCGAAAATTGGCCCTTCTCAGCCCTCGGGCGTTAATGGCATATGACGATGGGGTGCCGACGATGGACAAGCTCGCCGAGATGCAAGAAACCGCATCGCCATTCTGCAAGCTGCTGGGAATCAAGTTTCTGAGTGCGACGCCGGAACGCGTCATCGCTGAGATGACGGTGCGGGCGGATATGTGCACCGAGCCTGCGATTCTTCATGGCGGTGCGATGATGTCGTTTGCGGACACGCTGGGAGCCAACGCCACGGTGCTGAACCTGACTCAAGGGAACTGGACCACGACGATCGAATCGAAGACCAACTTTCTCGCGCCGGCGCCCGTCGGTTCCAAGGTGATTGGCGAGTGTAGCGCGATTCACCGCGGCAAGCGCACCATGGTCTGGCAAACGCGGATCAGCAACCAGCAGGGTCGCTTGCTCGCGATCGTGACGCAGACCCAGATGGTGCTGGAAAAGCGCGGCTGAGTATTATCACTGTCTTCTACGGGCAGACAATCTTATACAAACAAACTGTTTTGCCTTCATTCAGCAGAGACCGGGTGTGACCGCCCCGGCGACTCTCGCAGGGACTCTGCTGTCAGCGTCGGACTGAAAGGGAACAGTTAAAGCCTTCAGCACAGAAGCGAGGGTCCGGCGAAACAGGCCCTCTCTATTCGGACTCACCACGTTTCGATATTGGGGCGCTTCTTGCCCGCGCGTGGCGGCGGTGGCGGCGCACTCTGCAGCGCTGCCATGATCCATCGCCGCGACTCCGCCGGATCGATCACGTCATCGATCTCGAACGTAGACGCGGTGTTCACCGCTTTGCCGTGCTCGTACATCCGCGCGACCATCTTGTCGTACAGGTCCTTGCGCTCGGCTGGATCGGTGAGTGCCGCGAGTTCGTTGCGATAGCCGAGCTTCACCGCACCCTCAAGTCCCATCCCGCCGAACTCTCCGGTCGGCCACGATACGGTGAACATCCCGGCCTTGAAACTTCCGCCCGCCATCGCCTGCGCGCCCAATCCGTAGCCCTTGCGCAGGATTATCGTGAAGCACGGCACGGTGAGATTCGAGCCGACCACGAACATCCGCGACGCGTGGCGCACCAGCGCGGTTTTTTCCACTTCAGGTCCGACCATGATTCCCGGGCAATCGCATAGAAAGAGAATCGGAATATCGTAGGCGTCGCAGAGCTGCATGAAGCGCGCCGCTTTGTCGGCGCCGGGGCTGTCGATCGCACCCGCCAGATGCGAAGGGTTGTTCGCGATAACTCCTAGTGGACGGCCCTCGACGCGAATCAGTGCGGTGACCATCCCGAGCCCGAAGTAGCGGCGAATCTCCAGCACCGAATCGGTGTCGGCGAGCGTTTCGATAACGGCGCGGACATCGTAGATGCGGAGCCGGTTCTCAGGGATACTCGCGCGGAGCAGCCGCTGATCGGCGCATCGCCAATCGCTCACCGCGCCCTGGAAATACGAAAGATACTTGCGCGCGACGCGGACGCCCTCGGCCTCGTCGGCAACCGCAATATCGACGACGCCGTTCGGCAGCTGCACGTCCATCGGGCCGACTTCCTCGGGACGGAAAATTCCGAGACCTCCGCCTTCGATCATCGCCGGGCCGCCCATCCCGATATTCGAGTTGCGCGTCGCGATCACCACGTCACAGCATCCGAGGAGGGCAGCATTACCCGCGAAGCATCGTCCCGAATTGATTCCGACCAGCGGCACAAGCCCGCTCAGCTTGCCGAAGTAGTTGAACGCCATGCAGTCGAGGCCCGCGACTCCCACACCGTCGGTATCGCCCGGTCTGCCGCCGCCACCCTCGGTGAAAAAAACGATCGGCAGCCGATTGTGCATCGCGATCTCAAACATCCGATCTTTCTTGCGATGGTTCTGTTGGCCCTGCGTGCCGGCGAGCACGGTGTAGTCGTACGAAATCAGGATGCAGCGCGCGTGCCCCTCATCGAAGAGATCGCCGTTCACGCGCCCAATGCCGGCGATCATGCCGTCTGCCGGAGTGCGCTTGATCAGGTCCTCGAGCGTGCGGCGGCGGCGCTGCGCCGCGATCACGATCGGGCCGTACTCGACGAAGGTGCCCGGATCGCAGAGGTCCTCGATATTCTCCCGCGCCGTCCGCTGCCCGGTCTTGCGACGACGCTCGACAGCGTCGGGGCGCGCGTCGTCGAAACCGAACGTGTGTCGCTCGAGCGCCTCAGCGAGATCGGGTCGGATGCGATCGAGATCGATCGCCTGCTGCTCGGCGGCCGATTCCTGCTGGACCTCAGCTTCCTCGATGAACAAGAGCGCATGGCCCTCGAAGACGGCATCGCCCTTGTTAACCGCGATATCGCGCACGATTCCGCTCCCCTCGGCGCGGATGACGTGCTCCATCTTCATCGCTTCCATCACGGCGACCTGGCGCCCGCGGTGGATGCGATCTCCGATGCTCACGTCGATTGAGACGATCGTCCCCTGCATCGGCGCGCGTACCGCAATGGTGCCTTCGGGCGTGGCGACGTCGGCAGCGAGCGGCGCAGCGACCGCTACAGGAGCCGCCGTGACGGCTTCGGAGCCGCTCGATTTTCCATGATGAAGCACGGCAAGAGGGTCACTTGTATCGATCTTGGCGCCGGCGAGCCGCGGCGTTGCTTGCGACGAGCCCGCTTGCGCCTGCGAGTGGAGCTTTGGATGCGCACTGTCGGGCACAACGAGCTCACCAATATGGTCCTCGACGAATCGCGTGTAGAGGTTGGATGCGAGAAAATCCGGATGGCGCAAAAGGTTCTGCAAAAATCCGGCGTTGGTGATGACGCCGTCGATTCGAAACTCGGAGAGCGCGCGATACGCTTTCGCCGCCGCATCAGAGAACTTCGACGAGGTCGAATGCGTGATCAACTTGGCGAGCAGCGAATCATAATTTGGATTCGTCGTGTAGCCGGCGTATGCGAACGTATCGACGCGGACACCCGGTCCGCTCGGCGACTCAAACGCGGTAAGCGTTCCGCCCGAAGGCCGCGTCGTGCCATCGGCGTGCATCGATTCCATGTTGATGCGGAGCTGGAGCGCAAAGCCGCGCGGCGAGGAAATGTCGGTTTGTTCAAGGCCGAGTTCGCAAAGCGATTTGCCGCCGGCGAGCTCGAGCTGTGCCTTGACCAGGTCGATTCCGGTAACTTCCTCGGTCACGGTGTGCTCGACCTGCAGGCGCGGGTTTGCTTCGATGAATGCGAATGCGCCTTCGCCGGCGCCCGGCCCCGCTTCGACCAGGAATTCGAAGGTGCCGAGGCTTGAGTATCGGACCTCGCGCGCGAGGCGGCAGGCGGCTTCGAGCAGCAAATTCCTGAGCGCGGCCGGAAGATTCGGGCAGGGTGCGATCTCGACTATCTTCTGATTGCGCCGCTGCACGGTGCACTCGCGTTCCCATAGATGGCTGACCGCTCCGCCGCCGTCGCCGACAATCTGAACCTCGATATGGCGCGCGTGCGGCATGAGCTGCTCAACGTAGAGGTCCGGATTGCCGAACGCGGCGCGCGCTTCCGATTGGCAACGCACGTAGGCCTCGTCGATTTCGTCTGCGCGATACACCGCGCGCATCCCACGTCCGCCGCCGCCGCCGATCGCCTTGATCATCATCGCGCCGCCGCTCCCGAGCGCGGCCAAGAATGCGCGCGCTTCGTCGAGCGTGGTCGCACTCGCGGTACCGCGTAGGAGAGGCACGCGGCATCGCTCGGCGAGCATCCGAGCCTTCACCTTGTCGCCGAAGAGCTCGAGGATTTCAGCGCTCGGGCCGACGAATCTGATACCGGCCTTGTCGAGGCGGCGCGCGAACTCGGCATCCTCTGCGAGAAAGCCATAGCCCGGGTGAACGGCGTCGCATCCCGCCTCGCGCGCCGTCGCGACAATCTGTTCGATATTGAGATACGCGGACGCACCCTTGCCGCGCAGCGCGCGGGCGTCATCTGTCTTGCGGATATGGAGCGAAGCGGCGTCGTCTTCAGAATAAATCGCGACGGTCGGGATGGCGAGTTCGGCGGCGGCGCGAGCAATCCGAATCGCGATCTCGCCGCGGTTTGCGATCAGAAGATTCCTGGGCAGCATGAATGTTGGCTTACCTCTGGGCGTTCGATATCGAATATCGAACATCGCATCTTTTTGCCTCCCGCGGCCAGAGCGCGGAAAGCGGCGAGCAAAGCGGACGGGTCAGCTCTGCCGGAATGAGTGCCTGAGTGTGGTATCGGCCGCGGCATCGCGTTCATTTTCGATCGCGAAGATGCAGTGCGCGAATTTCTTCCGCCTCCGCGTTACGCGTGCCGATGAAGGTTTGATAAAAGGAAGTCGGCGGCTCGGGTAGCTTTGGCCGCTTGAAGCCGGGGCCAACGATAACCGTCTGCGAGCTGGTCGCGTGGTTCTGAAGCTCGTCGGCCAGACTATCAAGATCGTTTTCGTCTTCGCATTGCGGGGCCGCGTCGAGGACGAAACTCTTCGCGATATCGCGCGCGAAGATTCCGTTGGCTGGGCTCTGGATAAACCATCGCTTCAGCACCTGGTCGATTTTTGCGATCAATCAATTTGCGTCGACGATAACCTGCACCAGCGCGAGATCGTGAAGCTTTGAACCCGTCGGACGAAAATCGATCTTCGTCAAGTGCGGACCCGCCGGCGTGCGCGCCGTTTCTGCCAGATTGAACCAGTTGAAGAAGCCGCTCTGTTCGGCCTCGGCCAACGGCTGGTTGAGAAGACCCCCAGCCGGCACCGACCCGTCGCGATGCGTCCGCGAATTCCCAGGATCGCGCCGGCGGCGGTCAGCAGCGCGAATCCACGTCCCAGGATTGATGAAGCCACGCTTTGGCTTAGACGTGCACGATGATTTCCTCGTGAAGACGCCGCAGTTGCTTTTCGTCCGGCACCACCTGGCCCGTGAAGAAGACCTGCGACACATCCCACACCTTCGCGCGCCGCTTTAACTCGGCGATGCATTGCTCGGGCGTGCCGATCAAGCCGAGCGGCGACGCGAGCAGCGCGTCAGCGGTCATCTTGAACATGGGAGCCATGCCCTCGGCGATCTGGCGCGCCGCGGCAGGCGAGTCAGCAATTATGCTCGCGAATATGAAGTTGCTGAATTTGATTTTGGAAGCATCGCGTCCGACGCGTTTTGCTTCCGCGCGTACGAAGTCGGTACGCTCTCTGAAGGACGCATCGGTCATCTTACTGACGTTGTCGATCGAGATTTTTCCCGGCTTGCCCGAGTCGGGAATGATATTCACATAATCCGCATGTCGTGCGGCGATTCGGAGCAGCCCATTGCCTCCGCCCCCGACGATCATCGGCGGTCGCGGCTGCTGAAGCGGCTTCGGCCACATGATCGCATCCCGGAACCGGTAGTATTTGCCCTCGAAAGTCGTGCGCTCATTGGTCCAGAGCGATTCGATGCACTGGAGCGCCTCCTCCAGCATCGCAAGCCGCTCGCCGATGGGAGGGAACGGGATGCCCGTCATCTGGAATTCGGTCTCGGTCCAGCCGGTGCCGAGCCCCGCGAGCAGCCGTCCGCCGCTTAAGTGATCGAGCGTGACCAGGCTCTGCGCGGTAATCGCCGGATGACGAAAGAGGTTGCACAGTACGAGATGGCCGACGCGAATCTTCTTGGTCGCATCGATCACGGCCGCCGCCATCACCATGGCGTCGTACATGAGTGCGTTCGTTTCGACTTGACGCTCGGGTCCTTCGGCCACGAGATGATCGGGAAAGACGATGGCGTCGAAGCCGAGCGCTTCGGCCGCCTGCGCCATGTCGTGTAACTTGGCCGGCTCCATGTTGGAGAATTGGATTCCGAATTCCATCTGCGCCTCCGCGATTCGCAAGAGTTAACGGACAATAGCCGCCGCCGCCGATAGAAGCTACGCGCCGCGCGGTGTTCGTCGTTCGCCGCGAGCATGGCGAGTTCGACGGTTGCGGTTGGCGCGGCATGGGATGAAGATGATGCGCAATCGCTAAGGCTCAAGCACGAAAGCCATGCCGCAAGAAATCGCATTCAACCCGTTCGATCCGTCGTTTCACGCCGATCCATATCCATACTATGAGCCCCTATTCGCGGGCCCGCCGCGGCGAGCGATTGGCTATCCCGTGACTCTCATCGCGCGCTACGCCGACGTCGTCGCCGTCGCGCGCAACCATACAACCTTCTCGAGCGTGTTCCCGCAGGGTGTGATGCCGCAAGGAGCGGACCCCTTCGAAGGCGCGCCGACGATGCCGTTTTCCGACCCGCCGGTTCATTCCCGTCTCCGCCGTCTTGTCGCTCGCGATTTCAGTCCGCGCCGGATTACCGAGCTTGCGCCGCGAATCCAAGCGATCGCATCGCGCCTGCTCGACGAAAATGCCGCGGGCGCGAAGTTCGAGGCGATGAGCGGGTTCGCCGATCAATTGCCAGTAATCATTATTGCGGAGATGCTGGGAATTCCGCCTGAGCATCACGCGCGCTTTCGCAAATGGTCCGACGCGGTGGCGTCGAACAATGCTACGCTGCCGGGGACGGCCGATCCCATCGTGCGCGAATCTATAACGGCGCTCCGCGAATACCTGACGCGTGAGATCGAGCGGCGCCGCATCGAGCCCGGTGACGATCTGATCAGCGCGCTGGTTGCGGCGCACGATGCGGGCGAAAAGCTCAGCACCAAGGAGCTCATCGCTTTGGTTGTGCTGCTCTTGATTGCGGGCAACGAAACGACGACGAATCTGATCGGCAATGGGCTGCTGGCGCTGGCGTGCAATCCGACAGAGTACATGAAGCTAAGGCGCGACGGGTCGCTGATTCCATCGGCGGTCGAGGAGATGCTTCGCTACGACAGCCCGGTGCAAATGCTGATGCGCTTCGCCACCTGCGACACGGAAGTTGGGGGAACGCCGATTGAAAAAGGATCGACCGCATTCGTGATGTTCGGTGCTGCGAATCGCGATCCGGCGCACTTCCCCGAGCCCGAGCGCTTCGAGGTCGCACGTAGCCCAAACGATCACGTAGCATTTGGCGAGGGGATTCACTTCTGCCTGGGCGCGCCGCTCGCGCGGCTCGAGGCGCGAATCGCCTTCGAGGCAATCGTCAAGCGCTTTTCAGAAGTCGCGCTCGCCGATCCCGAGTTCAAGTTTTCCTGGCGCGGATCATTCATCACACGCGGCCTCAGGGAATTGCCGCTCGCAATCGCGCACGACTGAGAGCATTCGCGCGAGATGCGCCAACGGCTACGCGTTGGCTCCTCTAGCCGGCCCATGCAGCGTCAGGAATTCGTTCAGCGCCGCCTTCAAGTTGTGACTCACCTTTCCATCTGCGCCGAGCTTGACGAGGGTATAGCGTTCGTCGTCGTCGAGCGAGTTCCAGGCGGCCTGCGTCAGCTCGACGCCTCGCTCGCGCGCGTTGACGACCAGAACTTCGGGTGGCGACGCGGGCGGACGCGCTCCGCGGCGCGCCGCTTCGCCTAATTCCTTTGGCGGAGTTCCCGTGCGTGCGAGCGTGGCCTCTTCGATAAAAATGCGGAGCGCGGCGCGCTCATCGTCGAGAGTAGCGGGAGCGTGGCAGATCATGAGCCGCTCGCCGCGCGACAACTGCTGCCATTGCGCGAGATGGATCTTGATTCCGATTGCGTCGAGCTTTCGTCGCGCCTGCATCGGCACGCAACTCAGCGATTCGTAAACTTCGGCTTCAAACTGAAATTGGCGGATCATGACGTCCTCGATTCTTGCTCCGCGCGCGGTGCTTCAGCAGCGCCGGGCCGGGTCGCGCCATCATCTGGCGCGCATTCAATTCATCGTTGCAATGCGGGCAGGTGAGCGCCGGCGTGATATGTGCGCCGCACTTGCGATGCACGAGCTCGATGGGAACGCCCTCGGCGCCGGCCATCCAGCGGTCGCCCCACTTGAGCAGCGAAACGATCACCGGGTAGAGGTCGATTCCTTTTTCCGTCAGGCGGTACTCGTAGCGCTTCGGCCGCGATTGATACGCGACGCGTTTGAGGATGCCATCCGCAACCAGCTTGCGCAGCCGATCGGCGAGTCGATGCCGCGTCATGCCGAGGTCGTTCTGGAAATCCTCGAAGCGGCGCAAGCCAAGGAACGCGTCGCGCAGGATCAGCATCGTCCAGCGGTCGCCGACCACCGAAAGCGATCGCGCGACCGAGCAGGTCATCTTGCTGATCTCATTCCAGCGCATTTTGTCGATTGCCTCTTGACTCGATATTAAGTTCCAAAATAGAACTCAGTCAATACGCGTCGCGACGACCGCCGGAGGACGACGTGAACGACGAATGGCGCCAGACGGCCTGCATCCTATGCACCGTAAACTGCGGAATTGAGGTCAAGCTCGAGGGGCGGCATATCGCGCGCGTGCGCGGCAACAAGAATCACGTCTCCTCGCGCAGCTACCCGTGCGAGAAGGCGCAGCGTCTCGACTACTACCAGAACCGCCGTGATCGCCTGACGACGCCGCTTCGCCGCCGCGGTGACGGCTCGTTCGAGGAAATTGATTGGGACACCGCCACTGGCGAAGTCGCCGCGCGCCTGCGCGAAGTGAAAGACAAATTGGGCGGAGAATCGATTTTCTATTACGGCGGCGGCGGGCAGGGAAATCATCTTGGCGGCGTCTACGGTGCGGCTACGCGGCGCGCCCTCGGCTCGATCTATTCCTCGAATGCCCTCGCACAGGAAAAGACAGGCGAGTTTTGGGTTGACGGGCTTCTCTGCGGTGGCCGGCCGGTGCCGGATTTCGAGAACGCCGAGGTCGCGGTGTTCGTCGGCAAGAATCCGTGGCAATCGCACGGCGTGCAGCGTGCCCCAGTGGTGCTGCGCGAGATCGCGAACGATCCGAATCGTGCGCTGATAGTGATCGATCCGAGGCGCACCGAAACCGCCGAGATTGCCACGCACCATCTACAGGTGAAGCCAGGCACGGACGCGTTCTGCCTAGCAGCGATTCTCGGCGTGATGGTGCAGGAGGACTTGATCGATCACGATTTTCTCGTCGAGCACGCCGCCAACGAAACCGAACTCTTTGATGCGCTCCTCGCCGTGCCGGTGGCAGACTATGCGGCGCGTGCGGGATTGCGTGAAGAACAGATCCGCGAAGTTGCGTGCCTAATCGCGCGCGCCTCGAGCGCTGCCGTGCTCGAGGAGCTTGGCATCGAGCAGAACCTTCACAGCACGCTCAACTCGTATCTCGAGAAGTTGCTTTTCATCCTCACCGGCAACTTTGGCAAGCGCGGCGCGATGAACCTGCACACCAATCTCGGCAGGCTGACCAGCGGCACCCGCCGATCGCAGACGACGCCAGTCGGCGGCCATCGCATCATCTCGGGCCTGGTGCCGTGCAACGTGATTCCCGACGAGATCTTGACGCCCATCCGAAGCGTTTCCGCGCGATGCTGATCGAGAGCGCCAATCCCGTGCACTCGCTCGCTGACAGTCAACGGATGCGCGAAGCACTCGATGCTCTCGATCTCGTCGTGGTAATCGACGTCGCCATGACCGAGACGGCGCGGCTCGCCGACTACGTTCTGCCCGCGACGTCGCAGTTCGAAAAGTGGGAAGCGACGTTTTTCAATTTCGAGTTCCCGGAAAACTACTTTCATCCGCGCGCGCCGATTATCGAGCCGCTTCCCGGCACGCTCGCCGAGCCGGAGATTCATCGGCGGCTGGTGCATGAGATGGGCGCGCTCAAGGACGGCGATCTCGACTCGCTGCGCGCGGCTGCTGCCGAGGGTTGCGCGGCGTTCGCGGCGGAGTTCCTGCGCCTGAGTTCCGAGCAACCCGCGATCGCGGCGTGGACGCCGATCGCGCTCTACGAAACGCTCGGTCCGACGCTCGGCCCGGGCAACGAGGCAAGCGCGCTCTTCTGGGGACTGGCTCACTCATGCGCGCGCACGTACCCGGAATCGATGCGCCGCGCGGGGTTCGAAGGCGATGCCTTCCAGATGGGCGAGGCGCTGTTCGAGCAAGTTCTGCACAACCGCTCAGGTGTAAGATTCTCGGTCGATCCTTACGAGGAAACCTGGAAGCGCGTCAGTACTGCCGGCGGGCGAATCAATCTCGCGATTCCGGAGTTGATCGGCGAACTGCGCGGCCTTATGGGCGAGCAACCCGCGCGCGACGCCGAGTTCCCGTTTGTCTTGACGGCCGGCGATCGGCGTTCGACCACCGCCAACACCGCGATTCGCGATCCTGAGTGGCGCGCGAAAGATCGCGAGGGTGCACTCAGGATGAATCCCGGCGATGCGGCTTGGCTTGGCGTCAAGCCCGGCGGCCGCGTGCGAATCACGACTAAGCGCGCGAGCGCCGAAGCCGTCGTGGAAATCACCGATCGCATGCAGCCCGGTCATGTCACGTTGCCCAACGGTTCGGGCCTTTGGTACCCCGACCGCGAAGGCCAGGAAGTCCTGCACGGTGTGCCGCCCAACGAGCTGACCGCGTCGGATCATCGCGACTGGATCGCGGGCACGCCGTTCCACAAGCACGTTCCGGTGCGCGTCGAAGCGGTTTCGTAGAGTCATGCGTTCCGTGCGAGGAGTTTAATCATGAGTGTCAGCAGCAATTCCAAAGTTGCGGTCGTCGTTGGCGTCGGCGAGGGGCTCGGTGCAGCGCTCGGACGCAGATTCGCCAAGAACTACAAGGTCGCGCTGATTGCGCGAAGCGATGGCGTCACGGGCAAGCTCGTCCATGA
>JASHPB010000007.1 GCA_030038355.1 Candidatus Binataceae bacterium | reverse complement strand
AGCCCAACCGCCTGCGACGTATCGACCGCGGTCGGCGCCTCGCTCTGCTGCGGCGCCTGGTCGGGCATCGGCACCTCCGGCATGTCGAGATCCTGCATCTCGTTGCCGCCACCCCCGCCGCCGCCCGCCTCCAGGTTCACCATGATCAATTCACGACCGCGCTGTTCGTGCACCGTGATGATCAGGAACAGCAGCAGGAGGACGTGGAGGGCGATCGAAAGGGGGAAAGGCCCCATAAACAAGCGAAGATAATCCCTGATCTGTTGAAGCCTGCTTGCATCGGCTTCATCGTCGTCGCGGTTGAGTTCCGCCTGGGCTTCGCGCCTGCCCATAATCCGGTACAGGACAAACGCGACAACCATCGTCGAAAGGATCAGGATTACTGCAATTACTGCAATCATAAGAAGATTCGCTCCTCGCTCGGAACTAAGAGAGCACGATCCGAGTCGAGTTTCCCATCAATATAAGCATCGATGCTCGAAGAGCATCCGCAAGTCCCAAGTCAATTCCTGTTACGCTCCGCCGGGAGCACCGGGCGCCCCACCGCCACCTCCGCCACCGGCAGATACCGCAATCGCTATCGCCGAGGCCCCAGCGCTCTTGGCGATATCGAGAATGCGGACCATGTCTCCCAGGATTACCTTCGGGTCGCCTTGAAATATTACGATCTTATCCGGCGACGCGTCGAGCGCACCGTGCAGAGTGGTCATCAGCTCGGGCTCGGTTACGCTTTTGTCGTTGACGTATATCTGATGGTCAGACGTGTAGGTGACGACCACGCCTTTGGGCTTTTCGTTGGGGGCTGAAGCTTCAGCCTTGGGCAGGTCAACGTGCGCCGCAGATTCGATCGTCACAGCCGTGGTGACCATGAAGATGATCAAGAGGACGAGGAAGATATCCGTGAGCGGAGTAATGTTGATCTCGGAGAAAACTCCGGCACTCCTGTTTTGTGTTTTCTTTGCCATAGGCGAAAATCTCCGGACCGCGCCGTGGCGGGCCTTTAACTGCTCCCGCCCTCAACCGCCTGAGGAGGCCTGGTTGGCGAGCTGCGCTCCTGTCACCCGTTTGGCCGCGATCGCGATCTGACCCGCGCCGGCCGCTTTGGCGATATTCAGAATCCGCACCATATCACCGAGCAGCACTTTGCGGTCGCCCTGGAACACGACGATCTTCGCATCGACCTTGCTTAATGCCTCACGGAGCTGCGGCAACAATTCGCGCTCGGGAACGTCGCGCGAGTTGACGAACAACTCGTGCTGGGCGGTGTAGGTGACGATGACGCCCTTGTTCTCCGGACTGGTATTGGTGGCGTTGGGCAGATCGACGTGCGCCGCGGATTCGATGGTGACCGAGGTGGTCACCATGAAGATGATCAGCAGAACCAGAAAGATATCGGTCAGCGGGGTGATGTTGATCTCAGAGAATACTCCACCCCCACCGCCGCTTGGTCCACTAATTGCCACGCGACTGTCTCCCCTGGAGGGCGGCGTCGATCAGGCGGTCAGAGTTGATATGCATCACCGCGTTGATGTTCTCGACACGAACCGAAAAGTAGTTGAAAAAAATAACCGCGATGATCGCGACGGCGAGGCCGAGCGCGGTCGAAATCAGCGCTTCGGAAATACCGGCCGCGACGACCGAGAATCCGCCGGTGCCCATGATCGCCATCGACTGGAAGGCAACCAAAATGCCAACCACCGTGCCGAACAGGCCGATAAACGGAGCGGACGAACCTGCGGTGGCGAGCACCCAGATGTAGCGCTTCAGCTCGATCCCTTCCTGATAGCGACGCTCGTCGTCGAGTTCCACCAGTTGCTCACGGGTGAGGTTCCCCGACGCCGCGATCAGCGTGTGGTAGATACGCTCGGCCGCGTTGGAACGCGCCTGCGTTGCCTGCAGCGCCTCATTGATCTTGCCCTGGCGAAGCTGGGGGATCAGCGCGTCGGCGAGCTTGGCCGCCCTGGGCGCGACACCCCATAATTGCCATACGCGCTCAAAAATGATCGCCAGGCAGACCACGGAAATAAAGAGCAGGGGATAGGTGGCGTAGTAGCCCTGCTGGATCATTGCCAAAATGCCAAATTGGTTCTGCATCTCTGTTCCTCTCGATTACCTCTAGATTATGAGTCGACTTGAGCGGTGAAGTATAGTTCCGCTCGCGTCATTCGTGACTGTCCCAAAATGCCTCTGCGGTTCTCCCCAGAACCGGCCTCGAAACGTCGAATAAAGAGCCTACCGGCCGGCAAAGACCCGGGGGTCTTAGAGATGGCGCGGAAGGTTTCAATGCAATAGTCAGGGGTATTTGTCAAGAGCCGGTCATCTGGGTGAAATGAAGACGGCCTAAACCCTGCATATCTCAGAGCGCAATGATCCAAGCACCGCGCGCGAATCGGATCCAGAGCTCTAATCAAAGTGTTCCATTGGAAAGAGAATTCGTCGCGACAACTACGCTGATACTTCACCACTGGCGCCGCACGCGTGCCCGACTCGGGTCGTCTGCACTCACTCTGCCTTGACTTCTTTTGCCCTCAAGTCTATCCAGAACTTGTCCGCCCCGCGGTCATCCTGTTTCCAGAGCATTGCGCCTTTGAGAATATTCTTCCTGCGATCTATTAAGACGGCGAGGCGAGCGCTTCTGTTCATCTCGCGCACCGCCGCGGTTGTCGCCGTACTCGGCGGCCTGCTCGTAATCGCCGCATGCAAACCGAAGCCCAAGCCGATTTCCTACGAACCGCCGCCCGAGCCCTCCACTCACGCCGACGTTGACGAACCGACCAAGAAGATACCGGCCGATCTATACAAGGGCATGCCGATTTACCCGGGAGCGACCGTCGACCACGTGCACAAGCCAAAGGGTGCGATGCGCGAGATCCTGTTCTCCTCGAACGCGCAGATGCCGCAGATGGTTGGCTTCTATAAGGAGGAGTTGAAGAAGAACAACTTTAGTATCACTTCGTCACTGATCATGCCGGCGCGCAGAACCTGGTCGTGCGATTTCACCAAGGACGGCCGCCCTGGCTCGGTGATGCTGTTCCCGTCCGACAACGACAGATCGCGCATGACGATCGATCTCATTTACGAGATGCCGAGCAAGCAGGAGGAAGTGCTGCGCGAGCCCAAAGAAGATTTTGACGTGGAAGGACCGGGCCCGGTAGCCCAGAAGGCGCCGAATCCCAATACTTCGAACTGAATCCAAGCGGAATTTAAGGGACCGTAAGAGGAACTAACATGGCACTATTGGATGGAAAAGTTGCGGTAATCACCGGCGCCGGCCGCGGCATCGGACGCGAAGAAGCCCTGCTGCTCGCAAAGCACGGCGCCAAGGTCGTGGTCAACGACCTCGGCGGCCACTTCGACGGCACCGGGCAATCGCGCTCGCCGGCCGAGGATGTCGTCAAGGAAATCCGCGCCGCGGGCGGCGAGGCGGTCGCCAACTTCGAGAGCGTCACCGACTTCAAATCCGCCAAGCGGATCATCGACTGTGCGATCGACAACTTCGGCAAGCTTAGTATCGTCGTCAACAACGCCGGTATCCTGCGCGATCGAATGATTTTCAACATGAGCGAGGAAGATTGGGACGCCGTAGTCGCCGTCCATCTGAAGGGCACCTTCAACGTTTCCCGTCATGCGACCTCCTACTGGCGCGAGCAGCACAAGGCCGGCAACCAGCTAAACGGCCGCCTCATCAACACCAGCTCGGATTCGGGCATCCTCGGCAACGCGGGCCAGAGCAATTACGGCGCGGCCAAGGCCGCGGTCGCGGCGATGGCGATAATCGTGGATCGGGAAATGAGCCGCTACGGCGTCACCGCCAACGCGATCGCGCCGGTCGCGCGCACGCGCCTCACCGTCGATGCGACCCCGCAGACCGCCGCAGGGATGGGCCAAGCCAAGGCTGGAGAGTGGGATCCCTTCACGCCCGCGCACGTCGCCCCGCTCGTTGCGTGGCTGTCGAGCGACGATGCGAAGGACGTGCACGGCGAGGTCTTCCGCGTCGGCATGGGAACCGTCTTCCTGATGAAGGGATGGCATACCGCGGCCAAGGTCTCCAAGAAGGGCTCAATGTGGGAGCCGGCGGAACTGGGCGCCAAGCTCAAGGAGGAGCTCGCCAAGGGTGCGACCAAGAAGGAGAGCATGGGCGAGGTCATGAGCGGAGGGGTTTGAGGCCGTTGTCCGATCGCAAGTCGAAACCGAAAAGCGCGGCTCGTCGTGAGCCGCGCTTTCGTTCCGTACTCTTCATCTGCGCCGCCAACACGGCGCGGAGCGTGATGGCCGAGCATATACTCCGGCGCGAGCTCCGCAAGCACGGCATCGAAGAGCATCACGTCCGCGTCACTTCCGCGGGCATCGCGCCCTATGCGCGCGACGGCGCGCTCGTCTCGCTCGACACGCGGCTTGCGCTCCGCGAAGAGGGAATCCATCTTGAAGAAGAGGCGACCTCGACCGATCTCAAGCGCCATCCCGAGATGCTCGCGGAGGCGGAGCTGGTCATCGCGATGACCGAGCAGCAGGCGCGCGACCTGCTCGCCAAGTTCCCGGTCTCGAATCCAGAGCGGGTCCACACGCTCCGCTCGTTCACCGGCGGCGCCGGCGATATCGAGGACCCATTCGAGAAGGGCGACGTGGTGTTCGCCGAATGCCGCGAGGAAATCAAGCGCCTCATCCCGGTGCTCATTGAACGCATCTTCGAGGAGTGACGGCGATGGAATTCGAAAATCCCTCGGACAATGAAATTCGTGCGATTCTTTCGCGGCCGACCACGGTCGCGGTCGTCGGATGCTCCGACAATCCGGCGCGCGACAGCCTGACGATCGCCAAGCTGCTGAAGGCGCACGGGTTCCGCGTGATTCCGGTGAATCCGGCGCTGAAGCCCGACGCGCTAATGAGCGCGCTCGGAGAACGCTGTTATCCCGACCTCGCGTCGATTCCCGATCCGGTGGAAATAGTCGACGTGTTCCGGCGCTCGGAGTTCGTACCCGAGGTGGTCGAGCAGGCAATTGCGAAAAGCGCGAAAATCCTCTGGTGCCAGCTCGGCGTGATCCACCTCGACGCGGCGCGCAAGGCGCAGAAAGCCGGCATGACGGTCGTGATGGACCGCTGCCCGGCTATCGAGTACCGAAGGTGGTACTGATCTCTACGACTGTTCTTAGATTTTCACTCTGTGCGTGTGAACAAATTGAGCCGGGGCTCGTCATCACGTCGCGCAAGCCTCCTACACTGTCACCCCGAGCGTAGGCTGCCGAAGTCGAGGGATCTCGGATAGGCGGCGCGCTTTGACGCGTCCGCGGTAGCGGACGTCCCGCCCCGGACAATCCGTGGCGAGGAGACATCCGCTGCGGCGGGCATCATCGGAGCGCCGCCCTGCGCCATGCGTGACGAAGCTCGCTGGCTGATTGACTGATCCGCCGTGCGGCGCAGAGGCAATCGGCCAGACGCGCGAGATCGACGAAATGCCGCGATGCATCCAGGTGAGCGGCCCCCCGGCGACGTTCGATCGATCGATGGTTGCCTGAATCTGCCACGAGCAGAATTGCGAAGCCGGCTACGACCGCAACCGCAGCGGCCACCACCAAAATACGACGCGACGCGCTTCGTTTGGCATTTGATAATCGTTGTGGCTCGCGCGGCACGAGAAATTCAGTGGATGACGCGGCTAAGTGAAGAGCCAGCTTGACCAGTCGCCCTCGATCGTAGCCGCACTGCTATCGCCAACATCGCCGCCACCGAGCAGCTAGAGCGTCGTCTCGGGATAGATGCACGAGCTCGAAGTCCCCTGCAGCCGGGCGAAATTCAGCTGCCCTGATGCGAAAACGTGCCGGGCGCGAGAGGGTTGTTGTATTGGTGGCCGACCGACAGTTGGTAGCCGGTCGCCCGCCCGCCGATGCCGGCGTATGGCGTGTGCTCTGCTGAAGCTGAAATCCTTCCGGCGGCGTGCCGTATTGCGTGCTGCCGAAGCCGTCGCCGAACGCAATCGCGTCGAGGACCTGGGGCTTCGTCAGTTATGGTTAGAGACTGCCAAGGACGACTTGGGATAGCTGCCGATTATCATCGCCTGATGTCCTCGCTGCTGCGATCAAAAGTAACTTCAGGCTTCAGTTACTGAGAGCACAAAGGACCCTAAGGAAAGCCTGCGCTAGTGTCCTTGGTGTTTTGGTGGTTAGATCTTTGAACCGCTATTGCCCGTCAAACTGCGGGCGGGCGCGGCAGCGGGGCGCGGGCGCGTTCGTAGGCCGCACCAATCTGCATCACGGTTGCTTCATCGAAGAGCCGTCCCACGATTTGCATGGCAAGTGGCAGGCCGCCCGCAGCAAAGCCGGTAGGAATGGCGAGCGCGGGTTGCCCGGTGGCATCGAAGGATTGGGTGAAGCGAAGAAGCGTAGCGACCAGGTCGACGCGCTCGCCCGATGTTTCGAGCATCGAGGCTGAGTCGATTTTCGGCGCCACGATCGCGGCCGCTGGCGCGAGGAGCGCGTCACGATCTGCCAGCGCCGCCTTGGCCTCGGCCAGCGTGCGCGCCCGTGAGCGCTGCGCACGGACGTAGTTGCTGGCCGAGGTGAGCATCCCGTACTCGAGCACGTGCCGCACGTCGTCGCCGTAGTCTTGCGGCCGCGCGCGCATCCACTCCTCGTGATACTCGAAGGCCTCGGCAAACGTGATGATGCCGTTGGCGATCGCGGCGAGCGGAATCGACGGAATCGAGACCTCCTCTACCGTCGCGCCGAGCGAGCGCAGCGTCGCGAGTGCAGCATCGAATGAGCGGCGTGCGTCGTCGCTTAAGCCGTCGTTCAGTTCGCGAATCACGCCGAGCCGCATGCCGGTGATCGGCTTATCCAGCGCCGCAGTATAGTCAACGACGCGCTCGCGGCTCGAGGTTGAGTCGTTGCGATCGTGACCGGCGATCAGGTTGAGCATCAGTGCCGCATCGCGCACGGTGCGCGTGATTGGCCCTACGTGATCGAGAGTGTACGCGAGCGGGATAACGCCGTAGCGGCTGACGCGGCTCCAGGTCGGCTTCATGCCGACGCATCCGCAGAGCGCGGCCGGGATGCGAATCGAACCACCCGTGTCGGTGCCGATCGTCGCGGCCGCGGTGCGCGCGACTATCGCGGCCGCGCTGCCGCCGCTCGAGCCGCCGGGAATCCGTTCGAGGTCGTAGGGATTTCGCACCGCGCCGTGATGCGGGTTGGTCGAGGTCACACCGTACGCGAACTCGTGCAGGTTGAGCTTGCCGAGCAGCACGGCGCCCGCACGCTGCAGGCGCTTCCAGACGGTCGCATCGTAGGCCGGACGGAACTCCTTCAGAATCTTCGAGCCGCCCGTGGTCACGATTCCCTTGGTGTAAACGAGGTCCTTGAGGCCAATCGGAACGCCGTGAAATGGGCCGCGCCACTTGCCCGATGCGATCTCGGCCTCGGCTTTCTTCGCCGCCTTGCGCGCGACCTCGGGCGTGACCGTGATGTAGGCGCGAAGCTTCGAATCGACT
Organism: Candidatus Binataceae bacterium; assembly: GCA_030038355.1. GTDB lineage: Bacteria > Desulfobacterota > Binatia > Binatales > Binataceae > JASHPB01. The sequence goes on along the minus strand of JASHPB010000007.1, from coordinate 434 downwards.
TCCTCGATCCGTGTAAGGTAGGCCTCGGTCAATTCGACCGGAGAGATTTCTCGTGCGCGCAGCTTGTCGGCCAGCGCGGCGACGTCGAACTCGAGCAACTCTGAGTACGGCATTGTAATTCCCGCTCGCTCTGGGAGCGGCGCTCAGCGTTTCAGTCTCGCGAGGCGATCGGCCTCGGCCGCGAGCATCGGGTAGCCGAACGGCGGCGCGACATCGTCGAGGCCGATCGACTTCATATGATGTGCGAGCGTGAAAAGCGCGCCAGCGCCGTGTGCGATTGCCTCGGCGTCGGCGTCGGAAACTTCGTAACCGTAGAGATCGTGGAGAGTCTTGCGAACCGTCTCACCTGTGAGCATTGGCATCTCGGTTTCTCCGCGTGTCGAAGCTTAGCGCAGCCGCGTCGAGAGCGTTAGCGTCTGCCTCAATCGTTGAGC
>JASHPB010000324.1 GCA_030038355.1 Candidatus Binataceae bacterium | reverse complement strand
GGCCATTCGGCGCAGGATTTCCTCGACTCCGGCCGAGCCCGAGAACGGCAGCGCGCGGCCGTCCTCCGCGCGCACCACAACCTTTTCGTACTCGGTGCCGACGCGCCACTTCTCGCGCGGCTTGGCGCCGGTTTCGAAGTAGGCAATCAGATCGTCTTTGCTTTCGACCAGTTCGCTCATAAGCAGGCTCCTTGCGGGGCCTATTCGCCAAGCGCGCTTATCATGGCTTCGCCTGATGATCGAGGCAAGACAAGTCTTGCCTAGTGATGCAGGTAATAAGGATTCCTGAAACATTTTGGCCGCGGTTGAGCACACGATCCCGTCGAATTAGGATTCTCCGTATTGGGGAGCTTTCTCGTCGGGATCGCGCGAGATGCCGTGCCGTCACCCTGAGCGAAGTGAGCATCGCCAACGAAGTCGAATGGATCTCGGCCCTGCTTCGCGCAAGCGAAGCTGGCAGCGGTTCCTGATCCGCGAAGCGTTCCCTGATTGGGGCAACACCACCGATGGCTGAATACGTCCTCGCGATCGACCAGGGTACCACCGGCACTACGGTCTTTGTCGTCGACCGGCGCGGGCGTATCCGCTCGCGCGCCTACGCTGAAATCCGTCAGTACTATCCGCGCCCCGGATGGGTCGAGCATGACCCTGACGAAATCTACCGCTCGGTCGTCGCTCTCGCGAAGAAGGCGCTTGGCGCCGCGCGAATCGGCGCTCGCAGTCTCGGCGCGATCGGTATCACCAATCAGCGCGAGACATTCGTGGTATGGGAGCGGCGCACCGCGCGCCCCGTTTACCGCGCAATCGTATGGCAATGTCGCCGCAGCGCCGCAATCTGCGACGCGCTCCGCGAGCGCGAGCCGGAGGTGGCAGGCCACACCGGGCTCCTCGTCGATCCATACTTCTCCGGCACCAAGCTCAAGTGGCTGCTCGATGAGCGCCCCAAGCTCCGCGAACGCGCGCATCGCGGCGAGCTGTGCTTCGGCACGATCGACACTTGGCTCATCTTCAAGCTGTCGCGCGGCACCGCGTTTATCACCGACTACACCAACGCGTCACGCACGATGCTGCTCAGCCTCGCGCGTCGCGAATGGGACGACCAGATGCTCGCCATGCTCGAGGTGCCCCGCGAGATGCTACCTGGCGTCATCAGCTCGCGCGGTCCGATGGCCGAGGCGGCACCGGGCACAATCGCTGCGAATGCGCTCCCGATTGCGTCGATCATCGGCGACCAGCAGGCCGCGCTGTTCGGGCAGGGCGGCGTTCACGAGGGCGATTCCAAGGCGACCTTTGGTACCGGCGCCTTCCTCCTCACCAACACTGGCGCGAGGATCGTTCCGTCGCGAAACCGCCTCCTGACGACCTCGGCGCTCGGCCCCGAAGGCGCGCCGGCCTACGCGCTCGAAGGTTCGGTTTTCGTCGCCGGCGCGGCCGTGCAATGGCTCCGCGACGAGCTCAAGTTCTTGGGCAAGGCCTCCGACAGCCTCGCGTATGCTCGCGCGAGCAAGGAGCAGGACGGCACATACGTCGTGCCCGCGTTCGTCGGCCTCGGCGCTCCCTATTGGGATGCCAACGCGCGCGGCGCAATCGTCGGTATCACGCGCGGCACGACGCGCGCCGACATCGTGCGCGCGACGCTCGACAGTATCGCCTACCAGGTGCGCGACGTAATCCTGGCGATGGAATCCGACGTGGGAGCGCCGATGCGCGAGCTGCGCGTCGACGGCGGCGCGAGCGCGAATCCCTACCTGATGCAGTTCCAGGCGGATATCCTTGGCCTGCCAGTGCGCCGCTCGAAAATCGTCGAGACGACGGCGATAGGCGCCGCGATGCTCGCGGGGCTCGCGGTGGGGCTTTGGAAATCGCAGGACGAGATGGCCACGATCATCGGCCAGGGCGACGTCTTCAAGCCGCGGATGAATGCCGCGACGCGCGAGCGCCTGACGGCAGGATGGAGCAATGCGGTGGCGCGCGTCCTTACGACTCGACAAGCAGCGGCGCGAAGTTAACAATTGTCGAATGGCCGAAAACGGAAGATCCACTGTCAGCGTGCTTTTCCCCGAGCATCACGAGGAGGCTGCGGTCGCGCTCGGCCGCGCCTTCATCAACGATCCGACCTTCAAGGCGATCTTGCCCGAGGTGACCGAGCCGGTGGAGCGGGCCGCACGGCTGGCCGACCTGTTTCGCGTGCTGCTTTCGATCGAGCGCAAGACGGGTCAGCCGGTGTTCGGGATTTTCGCCGACGGCCGCGTGGTCGGCGCGGCGATAACCGAGGGCCGGCAGGTGCAGGGCGCGCTCGCGATGGTCGCGACCGGGGTCGGCGCATTGCCCACGCTTATCCGCGCGATCGGCGTAGGTGGTATCTACCGCGCGCTCAACATGGTTAGCGTGCTGACCGAGAATCATCCCAAGCAGCCGCATCTGTATCTGCAGGTGCTGGGCGTCGATCCGGCCTATCAGAAGCGGCACTTCGGCGCGGCGATGCTCGAGCATCTGCGGACGCAGGCGCTGGCGCGTCCCGACGTCGAGGGCGTCTATCTCGAAACGGCTACGGA
>JASHPB010000323.1 GCA_030038355.1 Candidatus Binataceae bacterium | reverse complement strand
TCGTTCGAGCCCCGGAGGCCCACGCTCATGTGCAGGAATATCAAAACGCTTTTCAACTTCGAGCCGCCCGTCACCGACGACGAGGTGCGCGCGGCGTCGCTCCAGTTCGTGCGCAAGATCAGCGGCTTCAACAAGCCGTCGAAGGCCAACGAAGCATCGTTCGCGGCGGCGGTCGACGAGATCGCAAGCGTATCGAGCCGCCTGCTTCACTCGCTCGAAACCACCGCGCCGTCGAGGAATCGCGGGGAAGAGGCCGCCAAGGCCAAAGCTCGCGCCGCGGTTCGATTTGGCGCCTGAACGCGGCCAAGATTCACCAACGTCGTGGTTTCGGGGTGCCGGCTAGTTAACGGCGTGTGACTCTATGTGGACATATCTTCGCGTACTTGCCTGGCTCGTCGCAGCATGGTTCATCCTCACCGTCGCGAGGCTCGCCCAGGACCAGAAGCGGGCCCCGGCTCAAATTGATGTAGTCCTGACGGGCGGCATTCCAGGAACCATGTACCTGCCGGGACCGGGAGGCATGGCCGCGGGAAATCCCTTCCTGACGCCGTTTCCGCCGCCAGTGGCGGAACGTCCGCCCGCCGTGGTGCTGGTCCATGGATTCATCGCCGATCGCGAGACGATGAGCTCGTTGGCGCGGAAGATCGCGCAGAATGGTTACGGTGTGCTCGCGATTGACATGCGTGGGCACGGCGCGAATCGCAATCCGTTCGGCGCTGATTTCATGCCAGGCGGGCTCAGGCCGGATGTCAAAGCGGCCGTCGACTTCATGCGCTCCTCGGATCGCGTTGACGGATCGCGAGTCGCCGTAATCGGACATTCGATGGGCGCAGGGGCCGCGCTCGATTATGCGTCCAACGATCCGGAGCTGAAAGCGGCCATCATGATCTCCGGCGGCTTCAACCTCGGGCCGGTGCGGCCTAAGAACGCGCTCTTTATCTTCGCCCAGCACGATCCGGATTTTATCCAGGATCTGTCGAAGACCTTCGCCGCGCATCTGGCGGGCGTGCAGCCGATCGCGGTCGGCAAACTCTACGGCGATTTCGCGCACGGCAACGCGGTCGAGGTCATCCAGATGCCAGGCCTCAACCACGTTACGATCCTCAATTCGAATCGCGCCGCCGCCACCATTGTGAAATGGCTCGACTCCTCGCTCGGCGCCGCGCGCACGGGAGATATCACGCTTAAGGATCCGCGTCCGCGCCTTGCGAATATCGCGTCCTGGCTGCTGCTGATCCTGCTGGTACCGATCGGCAGGATTGCGGGCTCGATCGCGTCGGGATGGCCGGAGCGAGAGGCTCGGGGCGGCTGGCTCGCAATCGCGATTCTCGCCGCTGCGCTGATCGTCGCGATGCCGCTCGTCGCGAACACGTCGCCGGTGGCGTTCATCTCGCTGATCGTCGCCGACAGCGAGCTCGCATGGCTCGGGGTGGCGGGTGTGGCCATTATCGCGGTGCTGGTGATCTGGCGGCGGCTCGAATGGCATTGGATCCGCGAAGGCATCGGCCTGACCTTGGTCGCGGCTGCCCTCGCCTTCGCGACGATCTATGTTTGCCAGAACTCGTACTGGGTGACGCTGCATCGCCTCGCCCTCACGCCGGAGCGGATGGTGGCGTGGATAATGGCGATTCTCATCATGTTGCCCTTCTGGCTCGGCTTCGAGTTCCTGGTGCGGCGCGGCGGGATCGTCATTGCCACGGTTCTCGGCTCGGTCGGGCGCGCGGCGATCGTGGTGCTGCTGTTCGCCGGCGCCGCAATCGGAATCTTCCCAACCGTGCTGTTTCTAATCCTGCCGCTCATCGTCATGAACTTCGTGATGCTCGAGGTTTTCGCCGCCTCAGCGTACAGCACCTCGCGCAACTTGTTCCTGATCGCGCTCGTCGAGACGCTGCTGTTCACCATACCGCTCGCGGCAACGAATCCGATCACCTTCATGTTCTGATCGACTGCCTCGCCGCGTTGGTCCGTAGTGGACTGATGCGAATGTTTCACCTGAAACATTCGTCCCGATGGTGACAATTAGTGGACAGAATTCAGGATCAACAAGTCATCCTTGATAGGCGACATTGTGGAACAAACTAGGCGCAAATTTCCCTGGCGCCGCGATCATGCGATTTGCGCCAATTTCACCCTCCCGCACCCTTCAGATTCCGCAAGGTTTCACGGCACACCGTCATCGCATCAGCCCCAGCACGAGAATCCTTTAGTTGAGTGCAACCGGTTCGGTCATCCTGAGCGAAGGCTGCCGGAGTGAACCGCAGGTCGAAATCGTCGGTGGCGAGAGGCCAAATCGCTGAGTCCCACGTGATCTTCCCCGCAATGTCGGGCAGCGGCCAGTCGGCGTGCTCAGGTGCGACAATTTGCATTTCCATCCCGTGCTGAACGGCGACATATGTTCGGGGACTGACGATTTTGCTGAATCAAGGCCGCGTTTGCGGAGGTAATCCTGTCTCTCGGTTTTACTTGCGTTGCGCCGGACGTGCATCAGGCGCAAAAGCGAACCGCCCACGATGCACTGAAAGCAATCGAAGATATCCGGCAGT
>JASHPB010000042.1 GCA_030038355.1 Candidatus Binataceae bacterium | reverse complement strand
CCCTTCACCCGATGTTTCTCTTGCACGCCGGCGGGTTCCATACATGACGACAAAAGACGCCGTTCCTGTTCGAGCGTGATACCTTAGCCTCCGATGTACGTGCAGGACACGATCGTGGCACAGGCTACGGCGCAGGGGCGCGGCGCAGTTGCGATCGTGCGGATCTCGGGACCCGACGCGATCACGATCCTCATTTCAATCTGGCGTTCGCTTTCTGAGAAAGCGCCGAGGCCACGTGAGCTTCGGCTCGGCGATGTGATCGATCCCGCATCCGGCGCACAGGTCGATCGCGCGCTCGCGACGATAATGCCAGCGCCGAACAGCCTCACCGGCGAAGACGTAGCGGAAATCCAGTGCCATGGCGGAAATTACGTCGCCCGAAGAATCGTCGCGCTCGCGATGACGCTCGGCGCGCGGATGGCCGAGCCGGGCGAGTTCAGCCGCCGCGCATTCCTCAACGGCAGAATTGATCTCGCCGAGGCCGAGGCTGTCGCCGACCTGGTCGAGGCGCGCAGTGAGGCCGCGCTCCGCCAGGCGCTCGCCCAGCTCTCAGGCGCGCTCTCAGCGCGGGTAGGGAAGCTCCGCGACGAGATTATTGGCATCCGGGCGCACCTCGAGGCGGAGATCGATTTCTCCGACGAAGATATCGCGCTGCCGTCGCGGGAAGAGATCGCAAAGTCGATCGAGCGCCTTCGATACGAAGTCACGACGCTCGCCGACACCTTCACGCGCGGGCGAATCGTGCGCGAAGGAATCCATGCCGCAATCGTCGGCAAGCCGAATGCCGGCAAATCCAGCATCCTGAACCTGATGCTTGGCGCCGAGCGCGCAATCGTGACCGCAACGCCTGGCACGACGCGCGACGTCATTGAGGATTCGGTCGCGATCGGCGCCGTTATGCTCACGCTCGCCGACACGGCCGGGATCCGCGAGTCGGACGACGAAATCGAGCGGCTCGGAATCGAACGCAGTACGCGGGCCGCGAGCGCCGCCGATTTGCTGATTCTCGCGTTCGATGGCTCGCGGCCGTTCGAGGATGACGACGCGCGTATCGTTGCGCTGGCCGCGGGCCGCGCCGGCCTTGCGCTCCTTAACAAGCGCGACCTGCCGCAACGCCTCACGATCGCGGAGTTGCGCGAGCGCGGCCTTGAGATGCCGGCGCTCGCAGTCTCGGCGCTGATTCCCGAAGATGCTGGCTGTATTCGCGGCGAGCTGGAGCGCGCTGCCGATCTGCTCGTTGCGTCCTCAGGCGCCGATGAAGTCGCGATTTCGCGCGAGCGGCATCGCGAAGCTCTGGTACGCGCCGCGGCCGCCTTGGATGCAGCCGAAAAGAGCGCGCGCGCGGCGATGCCGCCCGAGTTGATCGCGGTCGATGTCATGGCGGCCGGCGACGCGCTCGGGCAAATCACGGGTACCGTGACGAGCGAGGACGTGCTCGACACTGTGTTCCGCGAATTCTGTATCGGCAAATAGCGCGTTGCGCGCGGCAGACCGTGATACAGTCATGAGCGCAGTGAAGCCGCGCAAGTGGAAAACGCTCGAGACCGAAATCGTCTACCGCACCCCGATTTTCAATCTTCATCGCAAGCGCGCGTCGCATCCGAAGCGCGGCCAACGCGACTTCTACCTGCTCGAGGCGGTCGATTGGGTTAATATCATACCACTCACGCGCGATAAGAAGGTCGTGATGATCCGTCAGTGGCGCCACGGAATTGGCGGCTTTACGCTCGAGGTGCCGGGCGGGATGGTCGATACGAGCGACGAATCGCCGATGCACGCGGCGCGGCGCGAGATGATCGAGGAGACGGGATTCGACTCCGACAAAATTATCGAAATTGGCAAAGTGCATCCGAACCCGGCGATCCAGGGCAACTACTGCTACTCATATCTTGCGAGGGACGTTCGCCGGGTCGAGCAGCCGCACTTCGACGGCAGCGCCGAGGAGACCGAGGTCGTGATGGTGCCGCTCGGCGACATCAGGAAGCTGATCGCGTCCGGCCACATCACGCACGCGCTGACGGTCGCCGGCTTCGCATTCTTCCACGCATACAGCCCGCCGGGCCTCCGCTTGCGCTGAACCAACAGATTGTCCCGCTCATGCAGACTACGTGTCGTTCTGCGCGCGGGCTGCCGCAGCAAAGAATCTCGCGCGGTCCTCCGCGCGCAATCACGAAAAGACCATCGAAGCGAGTGGAGGAGAATCGCTCTAGATTGGTCGTCGCGAGTTCGTTGCGGCCGCCGAAAATTTCGGCGGGCGAGGTCCGCTTCGACTCCGTTCGCAGACTCACTGCGCTGAATGGCCCCCAGGAGCATCGCTGGCGTTACTGGAACAGGCGCGAATAGCGCTGCTTTCATCATGATGCGTTGCCGCGAGGTCCGTTCGCGTTTAGCGGCTGCCGCGCGTGGTTATCCTCATCGTGATGCATCCGCTGTGGAGCGCCACCGCAGTCGCATAGAGCTATGTGGGCGCATTTGTGGCAAGATTCAATTCGGTAGATCAGACCCAATTTCCGATTCCTTAAGGGGGGAAGCGGGAGTCAATGGCGCAGGAAATCAAAAGCAAGGCGCTCGACCTGGCGCTCAGTCAGATCGAGAAGCAATTCGGCAAGGGCTCGATCATGAAGCTCGGCGAGCAGGCGATCGAGGCCGATATCCAGGTGGTTCCGACCGGTTCGCTCGGGCTCGATATCGCGCTCGGCGTTGGCGGGTTGCCGCGCGGCCGCGTGGTCGAGATCTACGGGCCGGAATCTTCGGGCAAGACGACGCTCGCGCTCGAGTGCATCGCGGAGGCGCAGAAGCTCGGCGGCATCGGCGCCTTTATCGACGCGGAGCACGCGCTGGATGCAGCTTACGCGCGAAAGCTCGGCGTGAAAGTCGAGGAGCTGCTTATTTCGCAGCCTGACAACGGCGAGCAGGCGCTCGAAATTGCTGAGACCCTCGTGCAGTCGGGCGCAATCGACGTGCTGGTGATCGATTCGGTTGCGGCGCTCGTGCCGCGCGCCGAAATCGAAGGCGAGATGGGCGAGCCGCAGATGGGCTTGCAGGCGCGGCTGATGTCGCAGGCGCTCCGCAAGCTCACCTCGATTATCGCGCGCTCGCGCACGATCGTGGTCTTCATCAACCAGATCCGGATGAAGATCGGCGTGATGTTCGGGAACCCCGAGACCACGACCGGCGGCAACGCGCTCAAATTCTATTCGTCAGTCAGAATCGATATCCGGCGCATCGGCACAATCAAGAATGCCACCGACGTGATCGGCTCGCGCACCAAGGTCAAGGTAGTCAAGAACAAGGTCGCGCCTCCCTTCCGCGAGGCCGAGTTTGACATCCTCTACGGCTCGGGAATCTCGAAAGAGGGCGAGCTGGTCGATCTCGCGAGCGAGCACAATATAATCGAGAAGCTCGGCGCCTGGTACTCCTACAACGGCGAACGGATCGGGCAGGGACGCGAGAACGCGCGCGACTTGCTGAAAGCAAATCCAAAGCTGGCGGAGGAGATCGAGCGCAAGGTGCGCGAGAAGCTCGCGGCCAAGCCCGTCGCGCTCCCGCCGGATGCGGCAGTTGCCGAAGAAGAAGAGCCGCCGGCACCGCCGATAGCCAAGAAGAAGGCCTGACGCGAAGCGTTGCAACGTCGTGAAACAAAACGGCCGGAACCCGCCTTGGGCCCCGGCCGTTTTCAATCAGCGATCGCGTTTAGCAGCGGAGATTGAACGGAGTGATCTGAATCCGTTGACTAACGGATAGACGCATTAACTGACCTGAAAGCGTCTTCGCACCGCGCGCGCCGGCGTGCCGATTTGGCGAAAGTTCCAGAGGTGGGAAGGATTCGCGAGCGCCGAATGCCGCGGCCACTCAGCTCGGGCTCGTCTAAGAACGGCGCTTCAGGCGGCTGTGATAAGTCGAGCCTTAGATAATCACTTTCGTCGCGCGGAGTTCCTCGACCTGGCTCTTTTCGATTCCGGCTTCACGGAGGATTTCCTCGGTCTGCTCGCCGAGACGCGGCGGCGTGCGCCATACCTTCGCCGGAGTTTCGGAGAATCGTGCGCCAGGATTGACGGTGCGTACGGTGCCGACGTC
>JASHPB010000006.1 GCA_030038355.1 Candidatus Binataceae bacterium | reverse complement strand
GTCGGCTGCGGCGCGGTCATGATGGTCGGCGTGGGCAGCGTCGGCGTACGTGTCGGTTTGGGCGTGCTCGTCAGAGCCGCGGCTGGCCGCATCGCGGTCGAGGCCGCCGTGGCCGCAGCCATCGCGGTTAGAGCAGCGGTCGGCGTGGGCGTCGGCGCCGGATGATCAACTCCAGCGCGCGATGATAATCGGTGTCGACGACGTGGAGCGCGCCGCCCAAGTCGATCGCCGCGGCGCCCGCCGCGTCCATCGCGATCGCATCGACAAAGTTAGCCGCCGTCTTGACGAAATCAATTTGAGCGAGAACCTGGTCTGCAAGCGTGTCGCCTGTCGGCGCTCGAAGCTTGCTGCCAAGCGCTCGAATCGCCAGCGATGTGACCACCGAAATCGGCATCCACCACGCACCCGCCCCTTGGACGTATGCATCGCGTGCCCCCGTTTTCGAAGCAGCGCAGTCGTGTCAGGCGTCGAAAGCGCCCCGGTCGTCTGCAAGTATTAGGAGTTTATATGGTTCAATTGCAGTCGAAAGACCATGATGGCTAGCCACTGCGACGAATAATCGTCATGTCGGGGTTTTTACGCTCATGAATTTCCCTGCTACAGTGCGGGCGATTTCCGCCTAATGGATGCACCAGAAAGGAGCCCGTTTATCATGAACATGAAGGAACGAGTTGCATTCGTCGCCCTGACTGTGGTTTCGGCGATCATCGGCGGCGCGATTTCCGGACATGTTTTCGGCACCGCAACCGTCGATGCCGCGGCTCATCCACACGCGATGATGGCGCGGAAATTCGTGCTGGTTGATTCGCATGGCAGGACGCGCGGCGTGTTCGATGTGACCGAGAACGGCGTGGCGCAACTCGGCGTTTATGACGGCACTGGAACGCTGCGCGCCGGCCTCGGAGTCGGGGAAAGCGGCGCACCCGCCCTCGGCATTTATGGCAAAGACCAGAAGCCGCGCGCCGAGGTGGGACTCGCGGGCGGTACCTCGCAGGTCCTGCTCTACGACGCCGATGGTGCGAGGCACGTCGCGATCGGCGTCACGAGCCAAGGCGTTGCGGGAATCGCATTGCTCGACAAGCAGGGTCATGATCGTGCGTCGCTGACTCTCGAGCAGGCAGGCACGCCGGGGCTCAGGCTCGCTGACAACACAGGGTCCTCGCGCATCGGTATCGACGTAACTCCCGACGGCCTTCCCGGGATCGCGCTGCTTGCGAACGGCAAGACCCGCGCGGCGATGACTCTCAACGCCGACGGTGCGGGCGCCGTGACAATTTACGACGAAACCGGAGGAACCAAGGCCAGCCTGCCGTAACCCGGAATTGCGATTACGTGTTTCAGCGGCGGCGCGGAGATTTGGTCTCCGCGCCGCTCTTGCCTTGCGTAACCCGATCGGTGAACGGAAAATAGCGGCCTCGAAGTTTGGCTGGAGAGCTGATGCGCTTAGTCACAATCTGCCTTGTCCTCGCGCTGATGGTTGCCACTTGTTCGACGTTGAAGAATCCGCTCGTCAACCCTCCGCCCTCTCAGCAGCAAGTCGCACATCAGGAAGGTCAGATGCTCGCTGCGGCAGGCTTTGTCGTCGTGCCCCTGGATAACCCCATGCGCAAGGAGCGGATGAACTCGCTGGTGCCGCTCAAGGTCCAGTACATCGTGGGACGTACCGGCAATATCCATTACTGGATGGCCGATCCGTACGACTGTGGATGTCTCTACCGTGGCGACGAGCAGGCTTATCAGCGTTACGAGAAGTACAAAAGGGAAGCGACGTTCAACGAAGAGCAGGCAGAGATCGCGCAGAATGCGCTGGAAACCGCCGAGGCCGATCAGATCAACGAGAACCTGGAGCTGATGAATCCGTATGGCATCGGCTTCGGTCCGCTCTACGGCTGGTGATCACTGAGCTCCGAGACCCTTCTCTTCGCCCCTTTTTGGACGTAACACATTGTCTACGACTGATTCGCAGGTTCGTCGGCAGCGGCTGACGATACTACGGGAGCCGGCTCGGGCGGTTTCGCCACGGGCGGCTTCGCTGGCTTCGCCATAACTTTCGGCTTCCTGGGCCCCTTGGCGGGCTTGACTGATTTGTCCTCGGCCCACAACTTGATACCGCCCAGGATACCGTCCTCGTTGCTCACCTTGACGACATTGGCCGGCAGCTTGAACGAAATCTGCTCTGCGCTGCCGCCGCCGATGTACAAGCGGTCATAGTTGAAGGTCCGCGCAAGGTCGTCGATCGCCTCGCGGAGCATCTTGTTCCAGCGCTTCTTGCCTTTCTTCTTCAGCGCGCGGTGCCCGAGCTCATCCTCGTATGTCTTGCCCTTGTGAAATGGATGATGCCCGAGCTCGAGGTGAATGCGATGGCCTTCGCTGAACAGCACCGAGCCGAAGCCCGTACCAAGCGTGATGACCAGCTCCTCACCCTTGCCTGTTACGCATGCAAGCCCCTGAACGTCGGCGTCGTTGGCGACTCGCGCCGGCCGGCCGAGTCTTTCGGCCAGCCCCTCTTCGAGCCCGTAGCCCTCCCAACCCTTGCCGAGGTTCGCCGCCGTGTACACGACACCGTCCTTGACCACGCCTGGAAACCCGGCCGCGACACGGTCGAAGTCGCCCGACTTTTCCGCCAGCTCATCGATGATGCCGATCACTTTTTTGGGCGTCGCGTTCTTCGGCGTCTCGACTTTCAAGCGCTCGGTTATCGGCTTGCCTTTCGGATCAAGGATCATCGCCTTGATTCCGGTGCCGCCTACATCGACGGCGAGCGTACGCGGTTTGCTCGAAGCCGCCGCCGGCGCAGTCCTGGTAGCGGACTTGGCTGGCTGCTTGCGATCGTCTGCCATGCTCTGACGTTCTCCTTCTCCGGATGCCCTCAGATACAGGCAATTCTATAGCCTAATCGCGTTCTGTGCGCATTCGTCTGGAATGCCCTCGCCCGCGCGTGATATTGCATCCGACGCTTGCGGCGAACCGGCACCGATAGATCGAAATCAGAATTGCTCGAGCGATGGTTCAGCTTCGAGCGAGCCGGCACCACTGCGCGGCGCGAGCTTGTGGCCGGCGTCACCACCTTCGTCACGATGTCCTACATCGTGGCCATCAATCCCGCCATCCTGCACGCCGCCGGAATCCCGATCGGCCCCTCGATGGTGGCAACCGCGGTCACCGCCGCGTTCGGCTCTTTGATCATGGGCCTCTGGGCCAATCGGCCCTTCGCGATCGCACCGTACATGGGCGAGAACGCGTTTGTCGCCTACACCGTCGTCGGGGTGCTTGGCTATAGATGGCAGACCGCGCTCGGCGCGGTTTTCCTCGCCGGCCTCCTGTTCGCGCTGCTCACGATCGCGCACATCCGACGATGGATGGTCGAGGCGCTGCCTCCCGGCCTTAGCCATAGCTTCGCCGCCGGGATCGGCTTGTTCCTTACCTTCATTGGACTCAACGAAGCGGGAATCGTCACGATCGGAGTTCCAGGAGCGCCGGTCAGGGTCGGCAATCTCGGCGCGCTTCCAGTGCAGGTCGCGATCGTCGGTTTCATCCTGATTTCGATCTTCGCGTTGCGCGAAGTGCCCGGCGCGATCCTGTTCGGAATCCTCGTAACCGCCGGGCTCGCGTTTGCGCTCGGAATCGCACCCCTGCCGCCGCGGTTGGTGAGTATGCCGCCGAGTCCGATGCCCATCGTGATCAAACTCGAGCTTGGCAACGCGTTGAGCGTCGGCTTCTTCGGCGTGCTGATGTCGATATTCGTGATGGCGCTGGTCGACACGATGGGCTCGCTGATCGGCGTCTCGGCACGAGCGGGATTTCTCGATGAGAACGGCAACCTGCCGGGAATTGAAAGGCCGATGCTGGCGGACGCGCTCGCGACTACGTTCGCCGCACTCGTCGGCACGACCACGTCGGGGGTGTTTGTCGAGTCTGCCGCGGGAGTTCAAGCCGGCGGGCGCACGGGGCTGACGGCGGTGGTCGTCGCGATACTGTTTTTGATGTCGCTCTTCTTCGAGCCGAGCGTCGCCGCGATCCCGCGCGAGGCATATTCGCCGGCGCTGATCGTCGTCGGCGCGATGATGATGGCACCAATCGCGAAGATTCGCTTCGACGATTACACCGAGCTGATTCCGGCGTTCGCGACGATCGCGCTGATGAGCTTCACGTACAATATCGGCGTGGGCATCACCGCCGGACTGGTGCTCTATCCGATGTTCAAGCTTGCTGCAGGACGTGCGCGCGAAGTACGCCCAGGGTTGTGGTTCCTCTGCGCCCTCTCGCTGCTGTTCTATACGTTCTATCCGTACAAGTAGCGCCCGCGATCAGGCCAACAACTACAGCCCGCTCTTGGTATGCGGCTTCCGCCTGCGGCGTCAGCCGCGGGCGGCGTCAGCCGCGGGCGGCGTCATTCGGAATGTGCGACTACTCCGCGTCGGCGGTTCGCAGCGCGGCGCGGAGCGAGCCCGGGATGCGGGCAGTATGCTCCGGCGAGACCATCAGCTTGCGCGTCTGCTCGTTGTAGAGCTGGGCGTAAACTCCTCCAGTCCTGAGCAGCGCCGCATGCGGCCCAATCTCGACCACGCGCCCGTGGTCGAGCACGACGATCACGTCCGCGTCCACCGCGCTCGCGAGCCGATGTGCGATCAGGAACGAAGTGCGGCCCTTCATCAGGCGCCGCACCGCATCATGAATCAGGTTCTCAACCTCAGAGTCGAGGCCCGACGTCGCCTCATCGAGAATCAGAATCGGAGGATTCTTTAGGAACACACGCGCGAGCGCGAGCCGCTGCCTCTGACCCGTCGACGGGCGAACGCCACCTTCGCCGATCATCGTGTCGAGCTTGGTCGGCAGCGATTCGACGAAGTCGCAGATATTGGCCTGCTCGAGCGCACGCCACACTTCCGAATCCGGCGCGCCGGGCCTGCCGTACTGCACGTTTTCGCGAATCGATGCGCTGAACAGGACGGCATCCTGCGGCACGATTCCGATCGAATCGCGTAGTGATTTTAACGTCGCGGTCGATATGTCCCTACCGTCGATTCGTATGCGTCCCGAGTCAGGCTCGTAAAAGCGCGGCACCAGGCTCGCGAGTGTCGTTTTACCCGCACCCGAGCGGCCGACCAGCGCGACCGTGGTTCCAGGCGCGACACTCAGGTTCACGTCGTGCAGAATGTTGCGGCGCGCACCGCCATCGTGCGGTTGATACCCGAAGTTCAGATGTTCGACCTTTACCTCGCCGCGCGCAACGCTGAGCGGTCGCGCGTCCGGCTTGTCCTTAACCTCGGGCGTTTCGTCGAAGAAGTTGAAGATGCGCTCGATCGCGGCGAGCGAGCTCGCGACGATACTCGACAATTCCGAAAAGCGCTGCAGCGGCAGGTAGAGCGCCGAGAGGTACGCATAGAAGGCGACCATCGTGCCGAGCGCCATGCGGTGCTTCAGGATGAGCAGCGAGCCCGCCCAGATCACGACCAGCGGCGCGGCGCGTGTGATGAACTCAGTGAACATCTGATGCTCGGAAGTGAGCTTCACGTTTTCGATCGTGAGGTCGTAGAGCTCGGTTGTGCGAT
Organism: Candidatus Binataceae bacterium; assembly: GCA_030038355.1. GTDB lineage: Bacteria > Desulfobacterota > Binatia > Binatales > Binataceae > JASHPB01. The sequence continues at coordinate 13,870 of JASHPB010000006.1, read as the reverse complement.
CGAAGAAGCGGCGCGCCTCGAGGTCCTCGCGCGCGAAGGATTTCACCGTTGCCATGCCGGCGACCCGCTCCTGGAGCTCGCCGGAGAATTCCTCGACCACTTCCTGCAGGTCGAGGCTCGCCTTCTTGATGCGCGGCGTCAGGACGCGAATCACGAGCACGTAGAACGGCACCACGATGAGCGAGATCCATGCAAGGCGCGTATCAAGCACGAACAGGATCCAGACCACGAAAGTGAGCGGCACCGCGTCGATCCAGATATTGGTCATCGCCGACCCGACGAAATTCTGCGCCAACATGATGTCGGCGACGAAGCGCGAGACGATTCCACCCGACGTCGAGCGATCGAAGAACGAATGCGAGAGGCGCTGCATGTGCAGGAACAGCGCGTAGCGGAGATCGAAGATGAGCCGATGACCCGCCATGCTCGCCCAGTAGTTGCGGTAGTAGGTCGCGACCGCCTGTACCAGGAAGAGCACGAAGAGCGCGGCCGTCAGCGCCTCGAGCTTGGCCGCCGCACCGGTTCCGAGATGCAGCAGCCCGGCGATCGCGATGCACCATCCATCGATCAGCCGGTTGACGCGCTCCATGTGCGGCTGCGGCACGAGCAGAACGTCGAACACGTATTTGAAGGCAAGTGGGAACGCGAGCGGCAGCGTGAACTTGAGGATCCCCATCAACGAGCCGCCGGCGACGAGCCGTAGATGCGGCCGTACATAGCCGAGAAAACGAACGAGGGGCGTGCGCGGCAGATGACGCGCTATCCACCCCGGTTGTTGGTCTGGTTCGTCGGACGCGGGCGCGAGATCGGAAGACTCCGCCGCCTCCGGGCAACCGGCTTCAGCAACAGACTTCGTTTGTGGCATGCAGGCATTGTACCGACGCGATAGACACGAAAAAAGAACCCACCGCCGAAACTGCTGCGTTCGCAATTTCGGCTGTGATTAAAGTTCTACTTTAGATATTGTGATGTCACTCAGAGCGAACCGATCACATGGTTCGGCAGCGAATCCCACGCACCGCGCTCAGCATCGAGCGGTGCGTCTTGCGCTCCACTCTTCTCGCCGAAGATCATCGTCGCCCGCGATGCTTCGTTATAGCCCGGCCATTCGCCGATACTCTCACAGCTGGGATCGCCGTTCTTCGCGAAGGCGAGCCACGCGTCCTGCATCTCGGTCGCGAGCCGATCTGCATCCGGACCGGCGCCGCAAAACGGCACCATCCCTGGTATGCGGTGAGTTCCGAAAACGAATCCGAGCTCGAGCGCATGACAGGCACCCAGCACGCCGCCCATCGCGGGCGATTTCCACGTGAAGAGATAGTTGTATGAGCGTCGCTCGCGACGCTGGTGAACCTCGGAAAGCCGGACGCCAGGCACGCGGAACACGCGGTCGGTTTCGATCGCCGCAAAGAGTTCGGTGATCGCCGTCGATTCACCGCGCGACGCGCGCGCGCTTTCATAGGTATCGATGACCGAATCGGCGGCCTCGGGCTGAAGCCGCTTTCCCAGACGCGCGCCGAGACCCTTGCGATCGAGTTTCTGGAGGCCTGAATCCAGGAGCGTGAAGAGCTTCCATTCCTCGAGCGTCGCGCCGGCCATCACCGCGACGCCATCCGCCGAGCCTTCCGCCACGAGATTGATCGCCGCCTTCGGCAGCACGAGGCCGTCGATCACCGGCTGATAAGCCATCCCCAGTTCAGGATTCGGCATCCCGTTCGGAAGCATCGTGCCCTTGATGAGCGCCTCGGGCGCGAGCGCACGAAGCGCATCAGGATTGGTGGGCGATGCGCCGAGCGTCTTCAGCACAAATTCTGCCGTGCGATTCGCCTTCTGGATCGTGCCGTTGGTGTTGCACGAGCCGCTCTGCGGAATCGCCTTGTGAAAGAGGCCGCGCGCAAGCGGCGACGCGAGCAGAGTGCCGACGCTCATGCCGCCAGCGGACTCGCCAAAGATCGTGACGTTCGTCGGATCGCCGCCGAACTCGGCGATATTATCGCGCACCCATTCGAGCGCCGCGATCTGATCGAGAATGCCTTCATTGCCGGTCGAGGCTATCCGACCGTTGGTGATATCGACGAGGCGGAGAAATCCGAGCGCGCCGAGCCTGTAGTTCACCGTGACGACAACCACGTTGCCGCGCTCCGCCAGCGTCGCGGAGTCGTAGATATCCTGCGAACCCGCGCCGAAGGTGAAGCCACCGCCGTGAATCCAGACCATCACGGGCAGCGGCGCGCCATGCGTGCCGGGAGCCCAGATATTGAGGTAGAGACAATCTTCGGACATCGCGCCCGCGACATTCATCGCGGTGAATGGTCCGGTCTCGGTGCGATTCTGATACGCGATCGCGCTGAAGCCGCGCGCGTCGCGCGTGCCGTTCCACTTCGCCGGCTTCTGAGGCGGCATCCAGCGGAGCGCGCCAGTCGGTGGGGCAGCGAATGGAATGCCTTTGAACGACTTTATTCCAGCTTGTTCAACCCCTTCGAATTTGCCCTGCGAGATCGCAACCGCAGTTGTCATCAACCGTTGCCTCCGATCCTTTCGAATCGATGCAACAATCATCGCAAAATGACGGACTTGTTAACAAGTCTTTACGCGCATGTAACGTCAGGATCAGCCCAGCAACGCGACGTTTCCGCGCGCCAGATGAGAACGACAGCCGCCGAGCAAAGACCGAGGGGCTTTTGCTATCTCGATCTGAAGGCGGGAATCACTTCTTCGGCGAACGCCTGCACCTCGTCATCGACGATCATCGGCCACGCCTGCATGAAGATGAAATGCGTAACTCCAGCCTTCACGAAGCGCTCGATCTTGTCGATACACTCCTGCTTGCTGCCGATGATTATCCGGTCGCGCGCCTTCGCGAGCGTGGTCTGAGCCATCATCGCGATGAGCCCCGTAATCATCTCCTCGCGCTCTTTGGGCGGATTTATCGACATCGCGAGCATCTCAGTCTTCTCGATCTCGTCGGTGTCGCGGCCGACCGTATCGCCGTGTCGTTCGATCGTCGCGATCAGCCGGTGCATCTCGTCGGCGTCAGCGTTGGTCATGTTCCACATGTCGGCGTGCTTCGCGACGATTTTGAGCAGCACGCGCTCGCCGTGTCCGCCGATCATAAGCGGTGGATGCGGCTTTTGGAGCGGCTTCGGATTGCAGATCGCGTCCACCACCTTGTAGTGCTTGCCATCGAGCGAAGTCTTCTCCTGCGTAAACATCCCCTTGATGATCTGGCACGCCTCATCGAGCCCCTGCAGCCGGCCGGGAATCGTTTTGAAATCGATACCGAAGCTCTTGTGCTCCAGCTCAAACCATCCGGAGCCGATTCCGAGGTTGAGCCGCCCCCCGCTCGCGATATCCAGCGTCGCAGCCATCTTCGCCGTGAGACACGGGTTGCGATAGGTGTTGCCGTTGACGAGCGCACCGATACGGATGCGCTTCGTATGCTGACTGAGCGCGCTGAGAATGGTCCAGCTTTCCAGGCACGGGCCGTGGGGGTCGGCGAAAATCGGATAGAAATGATCGAAGTTCCAGAGCGAGTCGTATCCCCAGCCATCAACCTTAGTCCAGAAATCGCGCATCCGCTCCCATTCGACGTCCTGCTGGCCCGTCTGAATTCCAAAGCGAATCGGATGTGTCGGCATGCGGCTCTCCTTGAAGCGAGAACATCGAGCGATTGGGTTGTCAGCAATCTATGACGGTTGCCGGAGAACGATTCAATCGCCGTTATTAATCGAGGACGCGCCGGGTGTAGTGATACGCGCGATCGACCTCGACGAATCCGCACGACGGGTAGAGACGCATCGCGGGCGCGTTGGCGCTTTCGGTTGCGACCAGCGCGGTGCGCATGCGGCGCGCCTTCATGCGTCGAAGCCCCTCGATTATGACCGCTCGCGCGAAGCCCCGGCCGGTGAACGCGGGACGGCAGCCGACCGGCTCGAAGTGGCCGACCGCGTTCGCATAATCGAGCCAGCCGACGCAGTAGGCAAGAAATCGCCCTCGCGAATCTTCAAGGACTAGATCAAGTTCAGCATCGTAGCGCGGCGCGGCGCGCAGGCGGCGATAATTCTCCACCGTGGCTTTCGACTGACCCCACACCGACCACGCATCGCGATGCAAATCGACCCGCTCCTCGAGGTCGGCCTTGGTGACGTGGCGAAGCCTAAGCCCGGGCTCCAATTGCGGCGGATCGATTTCGGAATCTAGCAGACTTTGCGAATAGAGCATGCCGAAACGATTTGCGCGTGCGTAGCCGCGACGCTCCAGCATGTCGATCCGTTCGTGGTCGCTCAGAAGCGCTCTGGTCGAGAGCACACCGTCGCCGAGTATCGCGTATGCCTTCGGAATATCCGCGCCGAGGCCAACCGCTCGCCGGCGCTCTTCGGCCCAGCGGAGAATCGTATCGAGCAGCGCCGCATCGGTGGGACGGTCGGGGCGGATATCGAAATCGACGTGCAGCGGCGCTTCGAAAAGCGCGTACCCGGCGAGGCTATCGTCGTCGAACCAGAGCCGAATGTCGTCAGAATAATCGACATTGTACATCGCCCAGATAATGTCCCCGGGTTTGACATACGTCGAGCGTGGCATCCGCGCGGCGGATGCCATTTCGGCGAATCTGATCAGCTGTTTCAGGTCTTCCGCGCCTGAATAAGCGCGCGATGTGTATGCGGCCACGATGATTCTCCACCTGCGAGCATGCAGGGATGCTCGCGCCCGGCACGAAGTCGTTCAATGGAAGGATTTTCCCTTCTTAGAGAATCATAAGCGGGCAATGTACGAGGCTATCATCGCATAGCCGCATCGGCCAAGTGCCGTACTAATATTTCAGTTGTAGCTTCCAGAGCGCGAAACTAGCAGTCTGGGTCTATGTCGAGCGCGGCACCGAGGATGCCTGAGGCAAAGAGTGAGCGACCGGAGCCGTTCCTCGCCAGCACGGTCGGCGAGGTGTTCTGTATCGGCGCGTCGGCGGTTTCTTACTACCTCGCTGCTCGATACATCGACCTCTGGCCATTCGCGCTGTTCGCGCCGCTGCCGCTGCTGGCTGCTGCATTCGTCGCGCCAACGCGCGCTCGCGCGATGCTCTGCGCGTTTCTGCCGGTCTTCATCGGAACCTTCGGCGAGTGGAGCGCGGAATCGTTTTTTCTCTCGACGCCGGTTTTCATAGGAATCGCCGCCGCCGCGGGTGTCGTCGTCGGATTGCTGGTGATGGTCGCGCGCGCCGCGGCCCGCTTCTGGAACAACTGGACGACGGCGCTGGTGTTTCCGATTCTGTACACGGCGCTCCTTTTCGTCCTCGCCCGCACCCAATACGACGGAACCTGGGGCGATCCTGCCTATCGGATGGACACGCTGCGCCCGCTGTTACAGCTCGCCTCAGTAGCGGGGCTTTGGGGAATGGTTTTTGCGATGTCGCTGCCTGCGTCGGCGCTCGCGTTCGCATGGTACCGCGTCGAGAGCGGCCGTCCGTGGATCACGCCGACGATCACGGGACTTGGGATCTTTGCGGCGGCATTTATCTTCGGCGTCGTGCGCATGGCGACGTCAGCCCGTCAGCCACACGTGCGCGTCGCGATGATCGCGAGCGATCACGAAATCCGTTATTGGCACGCGGCCGATGCTGCCAAAGCGGAAGACTTGCTCAACTACTATACCGGCGAGATTCCAGCGGCGGCGGCGAAGGGCGCGCAGGTGGTGGTGTTGCCGGAAAAGATCGCGAGCGTCACCGACAGCGATCGCGCTACGGCAATGAAGATTCTCTCCGCCGCGGCCAGCGCGTCGCACGTATGGCTTGTTGCCGGCATCAACGAGCCTAAACCGCCCAAGATGAATGCCGCCTGGATCTTCTCATCTGACGGCAAATTCGTCGGCGAGTACGACAAACATTACTTCGTGCGCGGTTTTGAAGCCGGCTATCAACCCGGCACGAACATCTTCACTTTCGACGCGCCCTGGGGCAAAACGGGAGTCGCGATCTGCAAGGACCTCGACTACCCGTGGTTCATCCGGCGCTACGGCACCAGCGATATCCGACTGATGCTCGTGCCGGCTTGGGATTGGGAGGGACCGAACGCGCTCATGCACGAGCGGATGTCTTGGGTGCGGGGCGTTGAGAACGGCTTCGCGACCGCGCGCGCGGCCAAGACTGGTTACGTGACTGCGCACTGCGCCTATGGCAATTCGTTCGGGTCGGACTCGACCTTCGCCCGCGATCCCGCAATCATCGTCGCCAACCTGCCGCTCGGCCCCGGCGCGACCTTCTACACGCGTTTCGGCGACTGGTTCGGGTGGCTCTCGATCGCTGCGTCGATGGCAATACTCATTGCGGTATTTCTTCCACGCCAAACCGAGTGAGTAATCTCGCTGCGAAACTAATAATGCTCCAGTCCTGGTTGTGTCGTTTCGCGGCCATGCCAAACTTCCCTTCCGTTTGGGGGTCAGCGCAAGTCTCAATTCTGTCATCAGCGCGCGCTGCGCGAGTTGAAGGATTCCGACGATCACAATTCATGACTGGTCAGGATCGGCGAACGTAGCACCCAAAAAATTCGGGATTCTTCGACTACGCTCGCTGACTCGCTTCGCTTTAGAATGCAGAGAAGAACTCTGGCGCAGCGCTGCCTTAGTACTCAGTCGTCACTCAGGCCATTCCGGCGAACTTGCTCGAGTTCGTCGGCGGTGAGGCATCCGGCGCGGTAGATATTCAGAAACTCCTTCGGGACGCTCTGCGCGAACATCAGCATGTCGTCGGTGTTGATCGTCACTTTGATGCCCGCGTCGTAGAACTTGCGAATCGGATGTACGGCCAACGATTCGACACGGCTCAGCATCAGGTTGGACGTCGGGCAAACGTTGAGACGAATACTATTGTCGGCGAGGAACCGCATCACGGTGGGCGACTCGGCTGCCGCAATCCCATGCTGCACCTCGTCGAGCTCGAGCTCCTCGACCGCGCGCCGCACCGAATCAGCATCGCCCCACTCCCCCGCGTGCGCCTTGAGGCGAAGGCCGTACTGCTTCGCGAGGCGATAAATCGGCTTGAAGTTCTCGATCGGCTGCGCGAGCTCGTCGCCTGAAAGATCGATCGTGTGGTAGAAGCGGAGCTCGAGAAACGGACGAATCCATCGATCGATGTCCTTGATAAGACAATGGCGAGAGATGCCAAGCTGCGGAATCCACTCGACGTGCGGCGCGACGCGCAAGTGAACCCCTCGCAAGGACTCGGTCAGGGCGGCTGCCGAGCATTTGTAAAACGTCGGCGCCCAAATGTCCTCGCCCCCTTCGAGCCGCGTGACGCCGTCGTTCGCAGCCTGCACGAAAGCAGCCTCGATCATCAATAGCCGCGCCCCAGGACTGTTGAGGTGGCCTAGATGCCTGTCCGCCCAGGCATGCATTTCCGCTATCGACCTGAGCTTGTGGTCGAGCGCATCGATCCTGACGTTGGTTTTCGCGGACACGTAGGCGGCATCGCCGCCGCCGACGAGATGATTGTGCAAATCGCTCTTCGGCCAGCGGCGAATCGCCTCGAGATCGCCAGCTCTGAGAGCGTCCGGGAAGGTTTGATTCATCCGACTCGACCGTCGCGATCAGCCGACGGCTTCGAAGTAAGCCACGATTTTGGTCAGCCGCTCTTCAGGGCTCACGATCTCGAGCAACGCCTGCTGCTCATCGAGCGGAACTTGCAGATAACCCGCATTCAGATACCGCGCGAGGCGATCGGAAAGAATCGCAGGATCCTCCAGCTCGCCGATTGCTTTCCTCTCCTCATCCGCGATGAGTCGATGGCCCTCGGCGTATTTGTCGAACACGTCGATTGCCGTCCGAGCCAGCGCTGCGAGCGAAGGCGAAGGTTCGACAGGTTCCTCGATCTCCTCGGCCTCGGCCTTGAAGAACGCGCCGTTCAGCACGTAGCGGATCACGCGCGCGCGCCGAGTGCTTTCGATCTCCGCCTTGATTGTGCCGTCCGGCAGCCGCCACCTGCGAACGATAACGCCGATCGTTCCGACCTCGTGCATGTCAGACGGAGAAGGCTCAGCGAGTTTACCGTCTCTCTGGGTAACCATCAGGATGGGAGTCTTCGCTTCGAGAATGGCGGGCATACCGGGACCCTCAGCGACTTCAATTGCCTTCATCGAACGGCGGCGCCCGATGAAGATCGGATAGGTCTGATGCGGGAACGCGACAAGCTCGCGCAGCGGCAGCAGCGGCACGAATCGCGATGCTGCCGCACGCATCAGTTCAGCCCAGCTTTTGTAGCCATACTCGACGGCGAGTCGATACTGAGCGTCGGCGAGTTGGAGGCCTTGCTCGCGAGCCAGGCGCTTCGCGCGTTTGCGCAGATTTTCCTCGGAGGGATTTTGTGGGAGCCGTTTTAGCGGCCCGTGCGGTGTGGTCATGACGAACCCCTTCCTTACGCCCGGCGTCCGCTAACGGGCAGGAAAAGGTTGATCGGTCAAAACTGTTACGTGGGTGGGCTTGGCCCTCTCCGCGGACGGGTGGCCGCCTTCCGGCCAAAACAAATGTAGTCCGCAATCGCCGGCAGAACAACCTCTTCGCGAGACCTCTTCGCGAACGCAGCGGGAGGACCGTGAGCCTCGCTGCATTGCGTTACGTGCTGCCATCGGAGATAAGCATCGGCACGGATGGATCTCAGCGTTACCAAGGTGCTCAAGGTCGATTCGCTCGGCCCTGTAGAGCTTGCGCAGCTTGACTGACGAACGTTATTTCTATAAATATGAAACTATGAAAAAGTCAACAGCGATTGCCGCGCTTGGCGCGATGGCACAGGAAACGCGGCTCGATATCTTCCGACTGCTGGTACAGAAGGGCCCGGAAGGAATGCCTGCGGGAGAACTGGGCGCGCGGCTCGGACAGCCTTCGCCTACGATGTCGTTTCACCTCAATCAGTTAAGATTTGCAGGCCTGGTGACTTCGCGACGCGAAAGCCGTTCGATCATTTACAGCGCAAATTACAAAGCAATGAATGAATTGCTCACCTATCTAACCGAGAACTGCTGCGGAGGCCGAACGGAATTGTGCACCCCAGCCGCAGCGGTGATGTCGGGAGGCAAGCCGCTGGAAACGGAAACGGTAACACCGAAATCAAGTCGGAGGCTTTCAAAGTGAATCGATTCCACGTCCATGTACAGGTCAAAGACCTCGAATCGTCCGTGCGATTCTACTCGACGCTGTTCGGCCACGAGCCCGCAGTTTTGAAAGCCGACTACGCAAAATGGATGCTCGAAGATCCGCGTGTGAATTTCGCGATCACATCCGGCGCAACCAACTCAGCGATTGACCATATGGGTTTGCAGGTCGAGTCGAACGACGAACTCGGAGCGATCGCGAATCGCCTCACCAAAGCCGGCGAGTCGATTCGACAACAGAACAATGCGACCTGCTGCTATGCAAAAGGCGACAAGGGATGGGTGACTGACCCTAATGGGATCTCGTGGGAGATGTTCCACACCTTCGGCGACAGCACCTTATACGGTAGTGACGTACGGCCGATCGAACCTATGACGGAAGCTCGAGAAGCCACGTCTTCTTGCTCACCGGCTCTGTCGACGAAGTCGACGGCATGCTGCGGCGCGTCAAAGACCGCGTGAAGGTAGAGCGCGGAGAGGAGCTTACTCGACAGAGAGGTTCTTTTCCTCTTCTTCGTCATGAATGATCAGCGGCTGCGTTTGGTGCGGCGCAAGCCCAAGCGTCGTCTTGCAGGTGCCAAACGAGGCCGCGGCCAGTTGGATTATCTTAAGTTGTTCTGCGGCGGACGAAACAAGACTAGAGGGTAAGGTTCCGTAGTTCAACCCGCCCCATTTAGCGGTCCATCTTGCGAGGTTTTGTATTCCCCGTAACCCTCGCTGCGGTAGTCGTGGTCTACAATCTGCCTCAGGTTAAACTGACGCGACTCCATCTGACTTTCATGATACTCAACCTGCTTTTTTTGAATTAACCATTTTTTGCGGGCAGGCCGCGGAAGTCCTACTGAGCAGACCTATCCCCTTACCGAGTTGTGTTTTCACACGTCTACTCCGTCAGCGTTCGACCTCCTCGGTGTCCAATAAAACCTGGAGGCACTAAGATTAAGTTACAGTTGTTGTCTTCTCTTACGCGTCCGCTTCTTTAAGTTTGACCGTTAGTTCGATTCCCTGCGTGCGCGGAAGCTTGAACGACAGCACTCCGGCGGCGACCAGCAAAATCCCCGACGCCAGGAGACAGCCGACAAAGCCATAGAACTCGAAAACCAATCCCGATAGCAGTGTCCCGAGCAATCGACCGCCAGCATTGGCCATGTAGTAAAAGCCAACGTTCACGGCTACCTCGTCGTCGCCCGAGTACGCCAGAATGAGGTACGAGTGCACTGCTGAGTTGATCGCAAATACAACCATGAATACCGCTAGTCCGATCATCAAGGTTGCGGCTGGATTTGCTCCTACTTGGAGTGCGAGGGCCAGAAACAGCGGAATCGCGACTAGAGCGAAAACCCACCGGCGAGCCGTGTCGCCCGTCACACCCTGACGTGCGCCCGCTTGGCGCAGGATCTCGGGGACCATCGCCTGTACGAAGCCATAGCCGATGAACCACGCAGCACAGAAAGCACCTACTTGCCAAAACGACCAATGGAGCGTGGATGCAAGGAACACAGGCAAGCCGACGACAAACCAAACGTCACGCGATGCAAAGAGGAACAGGCGGGCCGCAGACAACCAGTTAACCGCGGAGCTCTTCGAAAATAGGCTGGAGAACTTAATCTTGGATTTTGCCTTCCCCATGCCACTTGGCAACGCCACGACAGTGCCGACCAGGACCAGTAGGAGGCCGGCGGACATAGCAAAGAGCGATCCCTTGAACCCCAAGGTCGTAAGTAGCGCACCGCCCAGGAAGAACCCGGCGCCCTTAAGAGCATTCTTCGACCCCGTGAGGCGCGAAACCCACTTGAACAACGCGCCTTCGGCGCCATCGGGAACGACTACCTTGATCGCTGTTTTGGCGCTCATCTTGGTAAGATCTTTGGCGATACCAGACAGCGCCTGCGCCGACATTACGTAACAAACTGAAAGGAGCCTCGACCAAGTTGGGTCGAGCGCAGCCAGCATGAGAAGTGCGCCGATTTGAAGGAGAAGTCCTCCATAAAGAGTCACCTTCAAGCCCGATCGTGCCGCAATCCATCCACCAAATAGATTTGTGACGATCCCAAAAAATTCGTAGAACAGAAATAAGAACGCGATCTCGACAGCGCTGTAGCCGAGACGGTCAAAGTGCAGCAGCACCAACATCCGAAGCGCGCCGTCAGTTAGAGTAAACCCCCAGTAGGCACCCGTTACTAGCGCATAGTTCCGTACCGCGCTTCTCATCTGCGGATCGTTCATCTGCCTAACCCGCCGCCGCTGAAGCCTCTGGTGATGAAATGCTCTTCCCGACCTTAGCGGCCAATTCAACGAGGCGATTTACGTATCCCCACTCGTTGTCGTACCACGCAATGATTTTGACTTGGGTGCCATCGACAACCATCGTCGAAGGTCCGTCTACGATCGACGAGCGAGGATCATTTACGAAGTCTACGGAAACCAATGGACGCGACTCGAATCCGAGGATGCCGCGCAGTCCGCCCTCAGCGGCCTTGCTCAGATAACTATTGATTTCGTCAATGCTCGTCGGACGCGAGACCTCGAATACGCAATCTGTGAGCGACGCGTTTAGAAGGGGAACGCGAACCGCCATTCCGTTTAGCTTGCCTTGAAGTTCTGGATAGATGAGCCCGATTGCTGTGGCAGATCCGGTCGAGGTCGGGATCAGAGACATCAGCGCCGAGCGCGCTCGTCTCAGATCCTTATGATGCAAATCGACTACGGTCTGCGTATTGGTTACGTCATGAATCGTCGTTATGACGCCGTGTCGAATTCCCAGTTGTTGGTGGACGACCTTGACCACTGGAGCCAGGCAGTTCGTCGTGCACGAAGCCGCTGTGATTATGTGGTGCTTTTGAGGATCGTAAAGGTGATCGTTTACACCCATCACCACATTAAGAGCGCCTTTCTTCACTGGCGCGGCGACGATCACCTTCTGGATGCCCTGATCGAAATACGGCTGCAACACCTCTGGCGTAAGGAGCTTTCCGGAACATTCGAGTACAATATCGACGCGCGCGTCCCGCCAAGGTGTTTCGCGAATGTCAGAGAAATTGGTGTAGGTAATGCGCTCACCATCGATGGAGATGCTTTCCGCCTCCGCCGCTATTGGGGTGTTCCAGCGGCCATGGACGCTATCGAATTCCAGCAGGTGAGCGGCGGTTTCAGCAGCTCCCTTGGCTTCGTTGATATGCACGATCCGAAGCGCGCGGCCGCCGAAAGCCGCGCGAAGCGCAAGACGCCCCATGCGCCCGAAGCCGTTAATTCCGAATCTTACCAACGCTCAACCTCGCTATAGCATTGCAAGTGTTTACGCAGCGGCTAAATCCAAATTCCCGATCTCTGTAACCCAACGCTGCAGCGCGTAACGCTCGAGAGTCTCGATCGGAAGGCTCGTAAAAATTCTGATGCGCTGCTCCAGCGTCGCGTAGGTCTTTAGAAACTCAGAATGGACCGCCGACTTGGAGCCCTTGAATGCCACTGGATCTTTCACGCCCCAATGAGCTCGCAACGGCTGGCCCGGCCACGCCGGGCACGGCTCGGCAGCCGCGCGATCGCAGAGTGTGAAGACGAAGTCCAGCGGCGTGCCGTCTCGCTTTGCAAACTCGTCCCAACTCTTGCTGTGAAACTCATCGATCTCGTAGTTCAGCCTCTTCAACACCTGAAGTGCCTCTGGATGAACATCGCTCGCGGGGTCGCTGCCGGCGCTGAAGACCTCAAACCTTCCCTTTCCCCAGCGCTTCATAGCCGCTTCGGCCATGATGCTGCGCGCGGAATTCCGAGTGCACAGGAAAAGCACACGCATCGGATGGTCAGCCCGCGTGTCTTTTGTTTCCTCGTGTGCGGCTTTATTGCGACCGCGACAATTCGCAGCGAGGTAGGCGAGGAGGTTGTCGATCGTTCGAACCTTTGCGTCGTAAAAGACCGTTCTGCTCTCTCGGCGTGGAACTACCAGACCCGCATGCTTCAAATGGCTGAGATGAAAGGAGAGCGTCGGAAACGGCAACTTCATGCGCGTCCCAATCTCACCCGCCGGCATGCCTTCAGATCCCCGTTGTGCCAGCATCCTAAAAATGTCCAGCCGGGTCTCCTGAGAGAGCGCTGCGAGCACGGCCATCGCTTCAGCTTTTGTCATTTCTTCCCTTCTTCCTCTCCTAGCGGTCGCGGAGCAATCGAGTGACGCCTCTGATAGCGCTCGAATATTACGCGGGTAAACAAACCAGTTAGATTCTGATTATTCCAATAATCTGGAACAATATCATTTCCAGATCTCTGGAACAATAATATTTGATTCGACCATACAGATTTCGTGTAACCCTCGCGCGTCGACGCCAAGGAATTGCTTTCAATATCCTCGCGAGGGGGAAGCCAAAATTATCGAGCGGAGGTGGGCTAGCCTTGTCACCGCGCAGCCTTGACCGGTTTGCTGATAATTCCAGAAATATGGAATGATAAAGCAAAAGCGGGCGCCGTGGACAACTTCGCTCTCAAGCATCGTCTGGAGGAAATCCGCAGGACGCAGCTTTCGAAACGTTCGCAGCGTTAGCCGCCGATTCTTTCGATCGCACTCTTGACGAGAAGAATGACCCGATGAATGCCGCGATCTCAGCGGCACAGCCCCCGTTTCCGCCGGGCTTTCGTTTCTCGATCGCTACCTGACGCTCTGGATTTTTCTCGCGATGGCTGTCGGCGTTGCACGGGGTGCGATTTTTCCTGGAATGAAAGCGAACTTCGATCGGATGAGTGTGGGG
>JASHPB010000322.1 GCA_030038355.1 Candidatus Binataceae bacterium | reverse complement strand
CTCTACGTCGTTGCCGACGGGATGGGCGGGGCTGAAGCGGGCGAAGTCGCTTCTGCAATTGCCGTAGCAACGATCCGCGATTATGTTGGGAAGGGGCTTCAGGGAACGGAGGACAAGGATCCCGGTGCGCTGCTGACTGCCGCTCTGGAAGAGGCCAACCAAAAGATCTTGGAGTACGTTGCGGGACACCAGGAGTCGCGCGGGATGGGTTCAACCGCCGTGGGCGCCCTGATTGTTCCGCCTCACGCCGCGGTAGCCTGGGTCGGTGACAGCCGGGCATACTTTATGGAAGGCGCCACTCTTCGCCAGGTGACCAAGGATCATTCCCTCGTGCAGCGGCTGGTCGACATCGGACAAATCACCGCCGACGAAGCTCGCAGCCACGAGCATAAAAACGTTATCACGCGCTCACTTGGCGCGCGCGCCAGCGGACCGGCTGGCGCCGAAGCGATACCGGTCAAGCTCAAGCGCGGCGATCGCTTGCTGCTCTGCAGCGACGGCCTCACGGCGCATGTCGATGACGCCGCGATCGCAAAAGTTCTTTCGCGCCACTCTGATCCATACGAAGCGGCGCGCGAGCTGGTGGTCGCGGCCAACGCCGGCGGCGGCACCGATAACGTCTCGGTGATCGTCGTGTACGCAAGCTGAAGCGCAATGGCCGACACGAAGACATCGCCCGCCAGTTCCGGACCGCTCGAGTCTGGAACCGTCCTCCAGAACCGCTATCACATAGAGCGGCTGCTGGGCGGTGGCGGCATGGGGATGGTTTATCTCGCACGCGACCAGCGGCTCGCCAACCGTCCCTGCGCGATCAAGGAGATGGTCGATCACTTTATCGACCAGGCCCAGCGGATCGAAGCCAACGAATACTTCGCGCGCGAGGCCGACACCCTTGCGCAACTAAAGCATCAAGCCATTCCCGCGATCACCGATCGCTTCGACGATCAGAACCGCCACTACCTGGTGATGGAGTACGTCGAGGGGCGCGACCTCGAAGCCGAGATCGCCGCGCGCGGCAATCCTCTCCCCGAGGGCGTGGTAATCGATGTCGCGCGCCAGCTCTGCGACGTGCTGGGTTACCTGCACGGGCTTATCCCGCCGATCATCTACCGTGACATGAAGCCGTCGAACGTGATGCTGATGCCCAAGGGGCGCGTCGTTCTCATCGACTTCGGCATCGCGCGGCTCTTCAAAGCGGCGCGCAAAGGCACGATGATCGGCACGCTCGGCTTCGCGCCGCCCGAGCAGTATCAGGGCCAGGTTGATCCGCGCAGCGACATCTACTCGCTCGGCGCAACGTTGCACTTCATCCTGACCGGACGCGACCCGGAAAAGTTTCCGCCGTTCAGCTTCCCCAAGGTGCGCGAGCTGCTGCCGAATGTGTCGGCGAACCTGGCCGGCGCGATTGACGCCGCGCTCGCCTACGATATGAACCGCCGGCCGGCGACGATCCAGGATTTCCGTGACATGATGCTCTACGGCCGCGGACTCGAGGCCGCGGGCGCCGCGCAGGTGAGTTCAACCGGAGGAACAGGCGGTCTCTCCTTTCAGGACCAAATCCCGCAGGACACCGGCTATTACGACAACTACGAGATAAAGCCGCAGAAGCCGCGAAGCGCCGGACGCCGCGCCATTGCGCTCGCGGTGTTTTCGCTGATGCTCGCCGGCATCGCCTTCGGCGCGACATACATCTACTCGAGTCCCGAGCTGCAACAGCAGCTTGGCCTGAAACCGCTTATCGATAGTCTGCCCTGGAAGCATGAGGAGCTGGTCAATGAAGCCCGCGAGCATCCGCTCGAGTTTCAACAGATGACGCTGGCGCTCTCGACCCGCGAGGGCATCGCGATAAGTCCGCCCGCGGCGACGTTTAAGGATACCGACATCACCAATGCGCGCTACCTGAAATGGGATGCGACCTTCAAGAACAGCCTCGCCGGGCTCGAAGGCCGCGACGAAAAGGTCGAGGCGAAGATCTTCGATCCAAACGGCATGCAGATCGCGTCGTCATCGCAGAGCGTGTTCGTCGGTCCTGCCGAAAAGACCGCCGACTTCAGCAGCGTGACGCTGATGCCGACCATGACCGACAAGCCGCCCGGCCGCTACAAGGTCGAACTCTACGCCGACAATCAGCCGCTCGCGGCCGAGGATTTTATCGTTCAGCAGGATACCAGCGCCAAGGCAAAGGTTGCGGCCGCCGAGGCCGAAGTCGAAGCGGAGACCAAAGCCGCCGAGGCGAAGCGCGACGAAGAGGCTCGCAAGCTCGCGATGATCGAAGAGCGCCGGCGCAAACCGCTCGCGCTCCGCAACATCTCGTTTCTCAACACCACCAAGACGGGGACCGCGCTCTCGGCGCCGGTCAATACCTTCGACGTTTCCAAGGTACTGTTTGTCGGATGGCAGGTGAGCTTCGACAACGAGCTTTACAAGCTCGAGTCAAATCAGTATCGCGTCGATGCCGCGTACACCGCGCCCGACGGCAGCACGCTCGGCAGCGTCAACGATTTCCAGACTGTATCACCAAACCAGAGGACCGTGACGTTCAGCGGGCGGGTCGGCAATTCCCGCGGCGGCGCGTTCCTGCCCGGCACCTACAGCGTCATGTTCTACCTGAACGGCCAGTACTTCGGTGAGAAGAAGTTCACCGTTCTGGCCGACGCATCGGGGCCCTACTCGACCTATCCCGGCGGCGGCAGCGCGATCAGCGGTGGTGGCGGCGGTTACAGCAGCGGTGGTGGCGGATACGGCAGTGGCGGCGCCAGCTTTGGCGGAAGCGCCGGCACCGCCGACGGCATTATCGGGCCAACCGTGGCGAGCGGAACAATCGATGGATTACCGGGAGGCGGCAGCCCCAGGCTCGAGCTCAGGCTTCGCCCGCAACCGAACGGCTTCCTGCATGGCGAACTGGTGATTCACAAGTCGGGCTTCGGACTCACCCCGATCGAGGGCTTCGTCCGTGGCAATCATCTGCAGTTCCAGGTTCCGTACGGAACCGAGACCTATTATTTCGAAGGCGCGCGCAACAGCGACACGCTGCAAGGAAAGTTCGAATCGACGCCATCCGGCGAGCGCGGCACCTGGACCGCACAGGCGAACTGACCA
>JASHPB010000321.1 GCA_030038355.1 Candidatus Binataceae bacterium | reverse complement strand
CGCAGCTTGAGCATCGCGCGTTTTTCGCAACATTCTAAATGATGGCGAACGACGACCGAGACCGTGAAGCATTCTTGCGCGCCCATACGATCGGCGACCTGGAACAGCTTTCAGCGAACATCGAGATCGCCCACTACGATCCGCGCTGGCCCGAAATGTTCCGTGCCGAAGAAGAACGTATCCGGCGCGCGCTCGGCGAGCGTGCACTGCGCATCGAGCATTGCGGATCGACCTCGGTCCCCAGACTCGCCGCTAAACCGATCATCGATATCATTCTCGAGGTGGCCGATTCCTCACGCGAGGACGACTATTTGCCGGCGCTGGAGAACGCTGGTTACGTGCTGCGCCATCGCGAACCCGATTGGCATGAGCATCGGATGTTCCGGCGGCCGGAAGTGAAACTGAATCTGCATGTGTACTCGGCCAACTGCCCCGAGGTCGCGCGGATGCTGGCCTTCCGCGATTGGCTACGCGTCAATGACGCTGATCGCGAGTTCTATGAGCGCACCAAGCGTGAGCTCGCGGCGCGCAAATGGAAATACGTCCAGGATTACGCCGACGCGAAGACCGACGTGGTGAAGCAGATCACGGACCGTGCCCTCGCCGTCGCGAGCACGAAAGGCCTTCCTTAGGGAAGGTTCACGCCCACTTGCTCCTCTCCGTCATTGAGCGAGCGTTGCGCGAGTCGAAGGTTCCGGACAACCACCCCGTTCGTCTTTGCTGCAACGGTGGACATAGCGCCTAAAAGATCCGGGATGCTTCACTTCCGCGCGCCGACTCGCTTCGCTCAGCAGGTCCATTTATGACAGGCACGAGCAGACGGAGGGGGCGGGCGCGCGCGATGCGCGCGCCCGCGGATCTCAGAAGGTTCAATCGTGAAGCGCCGTCAGTTCGGCCGCCTCATCGCGTAGCCCTGCTGTTAGTCCAGATGCTTTCGCAGGAAGGTCGGGATGTCGAGCTTGTCGTCGCCGTCCACCAGGGAGTTCGGCTCCAGCTTCTCCGCGTCCGCCGCCTCAGGATCCGCCTCGCCACGCCGGCGAAACGCCGGGATGTCAAGTGTGCTGTCGTCGACGATAAGTCCCATCCGCCGCACCGGCCGCGCACTCGGAAACGGCTTCACCTGCGCTGAAGGCGCGGGGCTTGCCACGATCGCCGGCGGAACTTCCACCAGCGGCCGCGCAGCAGGTGCGATTGGTTCTGCTGCATCAACGGGCCGCGTCGCCGACGCCGAAATCGGCGTGGTAAGCGGCGCGCCGGATGGCGAATAGCGCCCCAAGCTCTTGTCGAGTTCGCCGAATCCGGTCGCGATCACCGTCACGCGGATTTCGTCGTTGATCTTGTCGTCGATGACCGCGCCGAAGATGATGTTGGCGTCCTCGTGCGCCTCTTCCTGGATCAGGCTGGCCGCCTCGTTGACCTCATAGAGTGACATATCGGCGCCGCCGGTGACGTTGATCAGCAGGCCGCGGGCGCCCTTGATCGAAACGTCCTCGAGTAGCGGGCTCGAGATCGCGCGCTGGGCCGCCTCGACCGCACGACTTTCACCCGACGCGGTCGCCGCGCCCATCATCGCCATACCCATCTCGGACATGATCGATCGCACGTCGGCGAAATCGAGGTTGATCAGCCCGTGCACGGTCACCAGCTCGGAGATGCCTTTGACGGCCTGCAGCAACACGTCGTCCGCCTTCTGGAACGATTCGCGGAGCGAAGTATTGCGGCTCGCCACCGAGAGTAACCGCTGGTTGGGAATTGTAATCAGAGTGTCACAGGCCTTCTTGAGGTCGCGAAGACCTTCCTCAGCCTGCGCCATCTTCTTGCGTCCCTCGAACTGGAACGGCTTGGTCACGACGCCGACGGTGAGCGCGCCGACCTCGCGCGCGATCCGCGCGATAACGGGCGCCGAGCCCGTGCCCGTGCCACCACCCATGCCGGCCGTGACGAACACCATCTCGGCGTCCGCCAGCACTTCGCGGATCCGCTCCTCGTCTTCCAGAGCGGCCTTGCGGCCGATTTCCGGCACGCCACCGCTGCCGCGTCCACGCGTCAGATTTTCACCAATCTGAAGCCGCATCTGCGCGTGATTGTTCTGCAGCGCCTGGATGTCCGTGTTGGCCGCGATGAATTCGACGTTGCGGATGCCCACCGTAATCATGTGGTTGACCGCGTTGCCGCCGCATCCTCCGGCGCCGATAACTTTGATGCGCGCGCCCGGATCGGGGTTACTTACCAACTCAATCATCTGAGATCCTCCTCCGCCACCTACTGGCAACTCGAGTTGCCTTGCTGGTTCTCGACGTCCACGACGCATTAGAAAAAGTCCCTCACCCAGTCGCTGAGACGGTTGCGCAGCCGGCCGAACCTGCCGTTGCGCGCCATCCCGTTCGTCGCGCCGCGGGCACCGTTTTGATGCAGCACCAGGCCGGCCGCGGTCGTGAACATGGGTTTCATGAGTTCTTCGGGCATCGCCTTCAGGTTGATCGGCAGGCCGCGCCGGACCGGCAGACCGAATATCCGCTCGGCCAGTTCCTGCGTGCCTTCGAGCAACGACGTGCCGCCGACGAGGACCACTCCCGACGCGAGGCTGTCGGCGACACCCGAGCGCATCAACTCGCGCTGGACCATCGAGAAAATTTCTTCCATCCGCGGCTCGATTATCTCGCCGAGGATTCGCCGCGCGATCACGCGGGGCTCGCGCCCGCCTACGCCCGGCACTTGCACCATTTCATCGCGGCGTACGATCAGATTGGTCGCCACGCCGTAATTGACCTTGAGCCGTTCCGCATCGGAGATCGGCGTGCGGAGTCCTGCCGCAACGTCGCTGGTCAGGTGATTTCCGCCGATTGGCAGCACGGCCGTATGCATCACCGCGCCGCCGTGAAAAACGACGATATCCGTAGTGCCACCGCCGATATCGATGAGGGCGACTCCGAGCTCGCGCTCCTCCGGGAAGAGCGCCGCGTCCGCCGACGCGAGCGGCTCGAACACCATCTCCGCGGGGGTCACGCCCGCGCGCTCGCAGCACTTGTTGAGATTCTGCCCGTAGCTCTGCGCAGCGGTGACAATGTGGATTCGCGCTTCGAGCCGCACGCCCGCCATCCCGATCGGCTCGCGCACACCTTCCTGGTCGTCGACGGCGAACTGCTGGGGCAGGATGTGCAATACCTGGCGATCGAGCGGGATCGCCACCGCGCGCGCCGCGTCGATCACGCGATCGACATCGCGCGATCCTACTTCGCCGCCGCGCACCGCGACGATTCCGTGACTGTTGAGGCCGCGAATATGCGGACCCGCAACGCCGGTCACCACCGCGCCGATTCTCACGCCCGAGGTTTTCTCGGCTTCGTCGATTGCCGCGCGAATCGCCTCGACCGTCGCCTCGATATTGACGACTAGGCCTTTGCGGAGCCCCGTACACGGCGCGACGCCATGGCCGAGGATCGCGAGTTCGCCCTCGGTGAGGCTCTCGCCCACTAGTGCGCAGACCTTGCTGGTTCCCACGTCGAGCCCGGTGAGGAGGTTGCGCATCGATTAATGCCTCCCCGCTTTGTGCGCGGCCGACGCCGGCGCCATCAGCTGCTGCGGCTTCCTGGCGACGAGCGTCGCGCCGCGAAGCCGCACTATCGCCTCGTCGGGCATCGTCATGTCGAGCGCCGCGACCATCTGTTCGCGCCCGCTCAGCTGCTTCATCACCTCGACACTGCGCGAAAGTTCGTGCGGCACGTTGTCGAGATCGATCGTGAGCTCAGTGCGTTCGCGCTCGAGGCAGAGCGTCGCGGTGCCGTCGTCATGCACGCGCATCTCGGAGACGAGCTTGGACAGGAGCGTCTCGGCGCGGACGAGCACGCCTGCGTACGCGATCATCTGCACACGGCTCGCATCGTCGACTGCGCCGCTCAGAATCGGCAAGTCAACCTGGGTGCGCGGATCGATTGGCCCCGTCAGTCCGCCGTCCTCGCCAAGCGCATAGAAATCGGTGCCGCGCCGGACCATCGCGATCGGCGGCGTTTCAGTCTCGGTCAGTTTGACGATCGGCGCGCGGCCGAGCAGGCGGATTGCAGCATCGAAGAACTTCGAATCACGGAGCCGATCGCGAATTGCCGCCGACGAGCGCATTATCGCCTCACGCCCCGGATGCAGCGTCGCCGCGATCGAGTTTGTGAAGTCCGTGACCGAGGAGACCGTGCGCATCGTGATCTGATGGCCCGTCGCGCTGAAGCCAGTCATCACGCCGAGTACGAAGAAGGCGCAGATCACCACTCCCGCCGTCCGCGGCTGCCATCCGGTCTTCTCTCCGCTCCGCCTGGCCACCACCACCTCCGAACACCGACTACCAGTCGCCGACCAGCTTTACCTCCGGCTCGAGCCAGACTCCGCTCTGCTGCTTGACCCTGTCGCGCGCCATCTCGATAAGCGCGCGCACTTCCGCGGCCCGCGCCTCGCCGAGATTGACGATGAAGTTCGCATGCTGGTCCGAGAATGCCGCGCCGCCGAGGCGTGTCCCCTTGAGCCCCGCGCCTTCGAGCAGCTGGCCCGCGTACCTGCCGGGAGGATTCTTGAAAATCGACCCCGCGTTGGGAACGCCGCGAGGTTGCCGCGCCGCGCGCTTCTCGTGAAGCTCCGCCACGCGCGCCCGAAGTAGCTCGCGATTGCCCGGCTGCAATTCGAAATCGACGCGCGTGATCACGAAATTGGGCGGCAGCTCCGTTCGCCGATAGGCGAACTTCACTTCGTCGTTGGTAAGGGCGCGCCGCTCTCCTGTCTCGGTCACACCATGCACTAGAGTAACCACGCGAGCGATCTCGCCGCCGAACGCGCCAGCATTCATCACGAGCCCGCCGCCGACAGTGCCGGGGATTCCTTCGCCGAACTCGAGCCCCTCGAGGCCCCGCTCGACCGCGCTGGCGACGAGATCACCGAACTGGGCGGCCGCGCTCGCGAAGATTCGCTGGCCGTCGATCACGATTTGGCGAAGCCCTTCGCCGAGGTGAACGACCAGCCCGCGCATCCCGCGATCGCTGACCAGCAGATTCGTTCCCGCGCCGAGGCAAAAGCATGACGCGTTGGCCTTCCATGCGGCCGCCTTCGCGGCGCAAAGTTCATCCTCGCTCTCGACCACGACGAACAGATCCGCGGGGCCGCCGATTCGAAACGACGTCCACTCACGCAGCGGCGCCCGCAGCTTGAGGCGCTGGCCGAAGCGCTCGCGCAGTATCTGCTCAAGCGAGCTCATGAAGCTCCTCGCCGAGGGCCGACAAAATCTCCGGCCCCAATTTGTTGATATCGCCCGCGCCAAGCGTTGTGATCAGGTCCCCCGGGCGCGATGCCGCCGCTACCGCCGACGCAGGATCCGCCGCGCTCAGGTAGTGAACATCGAGATGTCCGCGCGCACGCATCGCCTCGTAGAGCCGTCGCGAAGACACGCCGGCGATTGGCTCCTCGCCGGCGGCATAGATATCCATCAGGAAGAGCACGTCGGCATCATCGAAGGCCGTCAGGAACTCATCGAACAGGTCACGCAGACGCGTGTATCGATGCGGTTGGAAAATCGCCACGACTCGGCGATGGAACGCCGCGCGCACGGCAGCAAGCGTCGCGCGCAGCTCGGCAGGATGATGCGCGTAGTCGTCGAGCACGATTCGTCCGCGCGCCTCGCCCTTGATCTCCATGCGCCGGCCGATACCGGCGAATTTCTTGAGCGCCGCGGCGGCACGCTCGAAATCGATTCCGAGCTGCATGGTTGATGCGAGGGCAGCCAGCGAGTTGAGCGCCATGTGGACGCCGGGCGTGGGAATACTCACCGTGCCGAGCTGCCTGCCTTTTTCGATCACGTCGAACTCGGTCGACAGGCCATCGATCTTTATGTTCTCAGCGCGGAGATCAGCGTCGGCCGCGACGCCATACGTCACCACGGGCTTGCGCACATGGGCGAGCAGGCCTC
>JASHPB010000320.1 GCA_030038355.1 Candidatus Binataceae bacterium | reverse complement strand
AGGGTCGCGAATATCCTTTAACCAAGCCGGTCACAATTATCGGCCGCGCCGAGGAGAGCGACATCGGCCTGTTCGGCGACCAGTCCGTGCTGGGGCATCATGCGACGATTCGCCGCGAGGGCCGCAACTTCGTAATCACGCCGAGCGGCGGAGGACAGGTGTTGGTTAATCGCCAGCCGCTCAACGGCCGCTATGCTCTAAAAAGCGGCGACCGTCTAGAAGTCGGCGGCACGCTGTTTCTGTTCCGCGAGCGAGCGCAGGCGGCGCATCGATAAGTGCGTGAGGTGGCGAGCAGCGCAACGGCGCGCCGGCTGGCAGTCATGCTGCTCGCCGTGCTGGCCGGATGCGCGACCATCAATCCCTACGCGCCGGGAGCCAACGCGCCAACCTCGATTCAGAAGCTCGAGTACTACCCTTTCCAGGTCAAGGGCTATCAGAACTCTTATCCGCGCCGCAGCGTGCTCGTACTGATGCCCACGATGCAGGCCGATGCGCCGGGAGTGCCGGCTGATCAGGCTCTGTCGCTGAACGGAGATCCGGCAATCGGCCAGGTATTCGGCGAAAACTCCCAGCTTATGCAGCGGCTCTATTCCGACCCGATACCACCGATAATCCAGGCCGCGATTGCGCGGTCGGCTGAGGAAGCGGGCATGACCGCCGTAACTTCAAAGGATACTGCCTACCAGCCAGGCGTCAGAATGCCGCAGGACTACGTAATCGGATGCAAGATCGTGCGCTGCTGGGTGAGGAAGAGCCGGACGGCGGGCGGTCAATATGGCCCGATTTGGCAAACGGTTGCGGATTTCGGCCTCGACGTGACGATCTACAAGCCTCCGTTTAGCGTCGCTTTCTGGCACGGCAACAGCAACGAAACCTATTATGACCCGCCGGTCGGCTCACTATCGCTTGGTCCCGAGGACGAGGCCGGCATCTATGACGAGCCTGGAGAGGTCCTGTCTGTCGCACTTACGCGCGCCGTCGCCGGTATTTTCGAAAAGCCCGATCTTCGCAATCTCGTCCTCGAAGATGATGTCCGAGGGCGCTGACCTTCGCCATTAAATCGCCCCCTTGTCCGGTAGCTTTGAATAACTGCCATATTGAATTACGGTAAAAAGCCCGCTTCCGGCAGTCAGCGCTGCGCTGCTTGATGCATAGATTCGCGCTCGACCCGCTGCCTGCCGGAGGCCACGCCCAGTATTGGCGAAGGGATACTGATCGCACCATGGAACTCGGATTCGTCGGACTCGGCAAAATGGGCATGAATATGGTCGAGCGGATGCGCCGCGACAATCACCGAATCGTGGCGTTCGACATCGACCCCGACAAGCGCCGCGAAGTTTCGACCTTCGGCGCGATCGGCGTTGCGACACTCGAAGAATTGGCTACTAATCTCGCGCCGCCGCGGGCAGTTTGGGTGATGGTTCCGGCCGGTGATCCCACGGAGAGCACGCTCAAAGGCCTCGCCGCGAAGCTCGAATCCGGTGACGTGCTGATCGATGGCGGAAACAGCAATTACCACGACGATCCGCGCCGCGCCGCGGAATTCAAATCGCGTGGCATCGACTACGTCGATGTTGGCACGAGCGGCGGAATCTGGGGTCTCAAGGACGGCTACTGCCTGATGGTTGGCGGCGAGCGCGAGATCTACGAACGACTTGAGCCGATCTTCAAAACACTCGCGCCGCGCGACGGCTATGCTTACGTCGGCGGCCACGGCGCCGGTCACTACTTGAAGATGGTTCACAACGGCATCGAGTACGGCCTGATGCAGGCTTACGGGGAGGGGTTCGACGCGATGCATCGCTCGCCGTATGGCCTCGATCTCACACAAATCGCGAATCTATGGGGCCGCGGGGCCGTCGTCAGGTCGTGGCTGCTGGAATTGATCGCAGGTCTGCTCGCCAACGATCCGACCTTGAGTCGCGTGCAGGGCTACGTCGCTGATACGGGCGAGGGACGATGGATCGTGCAGGAAGCAGTCGACGAAGGCGTCCCGATGCCAGTGACGGCGCTGGCCCTGTTCGCGCGCTTTCGCTCGCAGGTCGAGAGCGGCGCGGGAACCTTTGGTGAACGGCTGCTGGCGGCGCTGCAGGGCGAAGTCGGCGGGCATGACGTTGTTAAGCGGCGACCGGAGTAACTTTAGTAACTATGGCTGCGCATTCGTACCAGGCAATTGAAAACGCCCGCATCAGTTCGGCGCGCCACTCCTATCCGCCCTGTCTGGCGGTCATCTTTGGCGGCGCCGGCGACCTGAGTCATCGCAAACTGCTGCCCGCCCTCTACAATCTTTCACTGGACGGCGAGCTGCCGCAGAACTTCGGCATCCTCGGCTTCGCGATTGACGATCTCAACGACGAGAGCTTTCGCAACTTCGCCCGCGACGGCGTCGCCAAGTTCTCACGCCAGCCGCTCAAGGACGACGCGTGGGCGCGGTTTTCATCGCGGCTCCATTTCCATCGCGGCAGCTTCACCGACCCCGGCGACTACGGGCATCTGAAGGATCGGCTCGAACTGCTCGATCATGAGCACGCCACCGGTGGCAATCGCTTCTACTACTTCGCGATTCCTCCGGGTTTCATCGACGACTGCGCGGCCGGGCTGAGCGGCGCCGGCCTGGTGACACCGCCCAACTCTGGCCATGCATTCGCGCGGGTCGTCGTCGAAAAGCCCATCGGCCACGACTTGGCGAGCGCGGTCGAAATCAACGAGATGCTCGCGCGCCACTTCGACGAGGGGCAGATCTTCAGAATCGACCACTATCTAGGCAAGGAGACGGTGGAAAATCTGATGGTGCTGCGCTTTGCCAACGCGATCTTCGAGCCCATCTGGGAAGCGCGCTTCATCGACCACGTTCAAATCACGGTTGCCGAGGAAGAGGGCGTAGGCACGCGCGCGCTCTATTACGAGCACGCGGGCGCGCTGCGGGACATGGTGCAGAGCCATCTGTTGCAGGTCCTTTGCATGATCGCGTCGGAGCCGCCGCGCACCACACATGCGGATTCGGTGCGCGATGCCAAACTTGACGTCATCCGATGCCTGCGCCAGTTCTCAGATGAAGACATCGAAAAGTGGGTTGTGCGCGGTCAATACGATGAGGGCCTAGTGCACGGGATGGCAGCGAAAGCCTACCGGGAGGAGCCTAACGTCGCGCCCGACTCGCGGATGGAAACGTTCGTCGCGCTGCGATGCTGGATCGACAACTGGCGATGGGCGGGCGTGCCGTTCTACTTGCGCACTGGCAAGCGGCTGCCCAAGCGCTCCAGCGAAATCGCGATCTACTTCAAAAACGTGCCGCGCATCTTGTACAACGCCAATCCGCGCGCTCCCCTTGCGGCCAACATGATGACTATTCGTATCCAGCCCGATGAGGGTCTTTCGCTGCACATCATGTCCAAGGTGCCCGGCGCGCAGGTGCGGCTCGCTCCAGTAGAGGTTGATTTTCATTACCAATCCGCCTCGCCCGAGGCCTACGAGACCTTGCTTCGCGACGTGATCGTTGGCGACCAGACGCTCTTCATGCGGCGCGACACGGTCGAGGCCGCCTGGCAATTCATCCAGCCGGTGCTGGATTTGTGGAGCACTTCGTACGATGAACCGAAACTCTATGCCGCCGGCTCGTGGGGACCGCTCGAGGCGGCGTTGATGATCGCGGCCGACGGCCGCACCTGGCGAACGCTCTAAGGCAACGCGCACGAGCGAGGAGACAAGATGAGCGCACGCGGCATCACCCTCACCCGCCACATCATGACCAAGCGCGAAACCACGCTCCCGCAGCGCGACCTCGCGCTCATCATGGAGCGTATCGAGTTTGTCGCCAAGCGAATCTCGCGCGAGCTTACGATCGCGTCGCTCGGCGGCGAGACCGGATTCACCGGCCAGACCAATGTCCAGGGCGAGCAGGTCAAGAAACTCGACGAATGGGGCAACGACGTTTTCCTCGAAGCCTTCGAGCATGGCCATCCGGTATGCAGCCTGATCTCCGAGGAAATGGACGAGCCGCGCCATTACCCGGGAAGCTGCAAGGGCGAGAGCTACTGCGTGCTATACGATCCAATCGACGGGTCCTCGAACACCGACGTGAATGGCTCGCTCGGCACCATCTTCGCCGTCAAGAAGCGTAACGCCGGGCACGGCAACGGCATCCACGACCTGCTGACTGCCGGCACCGAACAGGCCGTCGCGGGCTATATAGCGTATGGCCCTGCTACACAAATTGTTTACACAGCGGGCAGCGGAGTTGATATCTTTTCGCTCGATCCGAGTCTCGGCGAGTTCATCTTGTGGCGTGAGAACGTCAAGATGCCGCCGCATGGCAGCGTTTACGCGACCAACCAGGGCAACATCGGCAAATGGCATCCCAATGCCCGCGCGTACATCGATCGAATCACGAGCCGCAAAGACAAACGCACCAGCTATTCGCTCCGCTACTGCGGCGCCTTCGCCAATGATTTCCATCGCTTTCTGCTCGAGGGCGGCGTCTACGTTTACCCCGGTGAAGTAGTCGAAGGCGGCAAGACCAAGGGCAAGCTCCGCCTCATGTACGAGACTGCGCCGCTCGCGATGGTCGCGGAGCAGGCGGGCGGGCGCGCCTCGACCGGCAAGGGACGCATCCTTGAGGTTCGCCCAGCCGCGATTCACGATAGACATCCTGTTTACATCGGCAGCGCCGACGAAGTGCGGCTGGCCGAAGAGATGAAGGTCGAAGGCTGACGACGATTGGGGGAGCTCTATGGCACGATTGGTTTTGGCCGGCGATGTCGGAGGAACGAAAACCAATCTTGGCCTTTTCGAAGTCGCTGACGACGGCAAGTTCAAGATCGTCCGCCACGAGCGCTACGTCACCGTCGAATTCATAACCTTAGAAGAAGTCTGTCTCAAGTTCGCAGCCGGCGCGCGCGTCGAGGCTGCGTGCCTGGGTGTCCCCGGCCCGATAATCGACGGCCGCGCGATCGCTACCAACGTCCACTGGCAGATGTCCGAGGAGTCGCTGTCGCGCGCGTTCGGCGGCATCAAAGCACGCCTCATCAACGATCTCTGCGTCACGGCGTACGGCATGCTGTATCTCTTGCCCGAAGAGATGCGCGTGCTCAATCAGATCGAGCGATCGGCGCGCGGCAATATCGCCGTGATAGCGGCGGGCACGGGCCTCGGCGAATCGGCACTGGTCTATGACAATGGCGACTACCACGCGGTCGCGTCGGAGGGCGGTCATAGTGACTTCGCACCAATCAACGACGAGCAAATCGAGCTGCTGCGCTTCCTTCGAGCCGAGTTTCCCGACCATGTGAGCTTCGAACGCGTCCTGTCAGGTCCAGGAATCAGCAACATCTATCGTTTTCAGCGCAAAAAGAGCGGCCTGCCCGAGCCCGGATGGCTTACGAAGATGATTGCGAGCGAAGACCCCGCCGCCGCGATCAGTGACGCCGCGCGCGAAGCCAAAGACGACGTATGCGTTGCCACGCTCACGATGTTTGCCGAGATTTACGGCGCCGAGGCCTCGAACTTGGGGCTCAAGGTGTTGGCGCTAGGAGGGATTTATCTCGGCGGCGGAATCGCCCCCAAGGTACTGCCCTTTTTGACCGGCGGCGCATTTATCCGCGGGTTCTTTTCCAAGGGTCGAATGAATGCGATGCTGCGCCAAATCGAGGTCCGGGTATCGCTGAATCCGGGCGCGGCTTTGAGCGGTGCCGCTCATTCTGCGGCGGCATTATTGTGATATGAGAATCCAACGTCACCCAACCGTGGGGACCCGAGGAACGTTATGAGCAAACGAGTCAGGGAAATTCTGAGCTTCTACGACTCCGAGAATGCCGGAGTCCGCACCAACCTCGCCCGCATGCTTAATCACGGCAAGCTCGCCGGCACCGGCAAGATGGTGATTCTGCCGGTTGACCAGGGTTTCGAGCACGGTCCGGCGCGAAGTTTCGCCGTGAATCCTCCCGCTTACGATCCGCGCTATCACTATCAGCTCGCGCTCGACGCCGGATGCAGCGCCTATACGGCGCCGCTGGGATTTCTCGAGGCCGGCGCGGCCGAATACGCCGGCGAAATCCCGCTTATCCTGAAGCTCAACAGTCATGACGTTCTCTACGACGACAAAGATCCCGCTCCTGCTGTTACCGCGAGCGTCAAGGATGCGCTCCGCATCGGAGCATGCGCGGTCGGGATGACGATTTACCCGGGTTCGGCGCAAGAAAAGTCGATGTACCAGGAGCTCCGCGAGCGCGCCGAGGAAGCCAAGGCGCACGGCCTGGCGGTGGTGGTATGGTCGTATCCGCGTGGCACCAGTATCAGCAAGAACGGCGAAACGGCGATCGATGTCGTCGCTTATGCCGCGCAAATCGCTGCCCAGCTCGGTGCCAATATCATCAAGGTGAAGCCGCCGACGGCATTTATCGAGCAGGCAGAAGCCAAGAAGGCTTACGAGTCAAACAAGGTTCCAATCGAGCCGCTTTCGGCGCGCGTGCGCCACGTCGTCCAGTCCGCATTCGACGGCCGCCGGATCGTGATTTTTTCGGGCGGTCCCAAAGAGACTGACGAACAGCTCATCCAGACCGTGCGCGAAATTCACGCCGGCGGTGGTTTCGGCTCGATTATCGGGCGCAATTCATTCCAGCGGCCCAAGCCTCACGCGCTCGAGCTGCTCGGCAAGGTCATGGACATCTACAAGAGCTGAGAGAGGAGGCGCGCAGGCGCCGTCGCAATGGATTACAGCAGCTATCAGCATCTACTGTTCGAGCGTAAGGAAGACGGGATCCTGCTCATCACGATCAACCGTCCCGAGGTTCTGAACGCGACCAACAACCGCCTGCACTGGGAGTTGAGCCGCGTCTGGCTCGATGTTGCCGACGACGCCGAGACCAACGTTATCGTAGTGACCGGTGCGGGGCGCGCATTTTCGGCCGGCGGCGACCTCGAGATGATCGAGCGGATGGCGGGGAGCGCGAACAACATCGCGGGCGCGTGGAAGGAAGCCGCCGATATCGTTTACAACATGACCAACCTCGACAAGCCCATTATCTCGGCGATCAACGGCGTCGCAGTGGGGGCGGGCCTCGCGGTGGCTTTCATGGCCGATATCAGTATCGCATCAGAGGCGATGCGAATCACCGATGGTCATTTGCGGCTCGGCGTCGCGGCGGGCGATCACGCGGTCATCATCTGGCCGCTGCTCTGTGGGATGGCGAAGGCGAAGTACTATCTGCTGACGGCGGATTTTATCGACGGCAAGGAAGCTGAGCGGATCGGGCTCGTCAGCCTATGCGTGCCTGCCCAGCAGCTCATGCCGAAGGCGATGGAAGTGGCGCGCAAGCTGGCGCGCGGGCCGCAGCAGGCCGTGCGTTTCACCAAGCGCGCGCTGAACAACTGGATTCGCGTCGCGGGTCCGGCCTTCGACGCGTCGCTCGCGCTCGAAATGCTCGGGTTTTTTAGCAACGATCTGGCGGAAGGCGTAAAGGCAATCAAAGAAAAGCGGCAGCCCACGTTTCCGGGGTTCAAATGACAGGCACTCGCGGCGGTTTTTTTGATCACGCCTCGGATGGTGGTCAGGTGATTGGCACGGCGTTTCGGTCGCCGGGCGGGCTTTGGAAATTGCGCCCGATTCAGCTAGTTGTTTTGAAAGGACCCGAACAATCCTGGGGAGGAATTATGAAACGAGTTGCGATCGTGGCAGCTTCGGCGTTGATGGGTGCGGCATTGGTGTTCGCCGCGGGAGTGAGTACTTCGTATGCCGCGAAGGTTGATTGCTCCAAGGTGATGGACGAGCTGAATGGCGGTAAGACCGCCAAGGACGTTGCCAAGGATTTGGGCATTTCGACCTCCAGCGTTTATCGATGCAAGCGGCACGCGAAGGAAGAGGCCAAGGCGGGGACCAAGACCATGAACAAGGTGCGCGGCCAGGCCGTAGGCTCGCCGGCCGCGGTGCCATCGTCGATGGGTTCTCCCGCTGCTGCACAGTGAGCTATCCGACGGATGTTGGCTCCGCGCGCCGCTGCTCGCGCGCGCGGAGCTTTCCATCGCGGTGGCCGGTCCGCCGAATTTTGGCGGCGTGAGCAAATGAGTAAATGCGAATTGTGCGAGCTGCGCGATTACACGCAGCGTTACGCCAGCTTCATTCATCCATTCAGATTCACGATTCTCGATTGTGATTCCTGCGACACGCCGATGGCAGTGCTTGGCGATCATCGGCAGAGCCCGAGCGAGGAAGAGCGCGCTTTCATGATCGAAGCGTTGTCTCTGATCGCTCGACAAAAGTACGGAACCGACAAGTTCGTGATCGACGGCGTGATGCGGCAAATTCCCGATCATTGCCATATACACGCCCGACCGATTCGGATTCGTCACGATTGGTGAGTGGGCGGTCGCGCAGAAAAGTAGCCGATTCTGCGGCAGGATTTGCTAATGCTGACTGACCCGCCGGTCATTCAACGTCTAGTCATGTATTACTAGCCGGCCAGATCGCTCGTTCAGCATTGCCAGAGCGAGCGATTGTGCTTGTTAGGACCTTTTCGCGGGTTTCTCATTGTCTTTGCGACCGTTTGGTTAGACCAGCGCATTGTGCTATATCGCGCGCCGATATGCAGCGTCGTTTGGGGGATCGCGACGCCTAGGGCTCGCACTTCGGGACCATCGGGGTCCTCGCGGGTTCTTTTCAGGAGGTATTGGGGGAAATGGCAGTCGGCACGGTCAAATGGTTCAGCCCAAAGAAGGGTTACGGCTTCATCACGATGGAGGACGGCCAGGAGGTCTTCGTGCATTACAGTGCGATAGATGGCTCCGGCTTCCGCTCGCTCGAACAGGGCGAAAAGGTCGCTTTCGAAGTAGCGCAAGGACCCAAGGGGCTTCAGGCCTCGAACGTCTCGCGCAACTAGCGCGGCGCGCGCGCAGGATTCCGTAGACAAAAAGGGGTTTTTTCGCGGGTCACTCCGGGCGTTCGCACACCAGCCTGCCCGGAGCCCGCGACGAATTGACTAGCGCATCGGCGTCTCGCGCATGAAGCGGAGCGTCTCGTCGATGTCGCGGATACCGGCGTCTGAGCCCAGACCGGTCGCGACCAGCGCTGCGGCCGCGGTGCCGAGCCGCATGCATTCCTCGGGCGGCCATGCCAG
>JASHPB010000319.1 GCA_030038355.1 Candidatus Binataceae bacterium | reverse complement strand
GGCGAGGTTCAGCAAAATGAAGGGGTAGGGATCCCAGTGATGGATCCACGCGATCGCGTTCAGCACGATCCAGCACGCGAGTACCGCGCTCTGGGCGATGATGAAGGTCCAGCTACCCATCGTCGCAGCGAAGCCGTCGGCAATTCGCTCGCCGGCGGTAAGTTGATCGTGGTGAAGTTGGTTGATGTTGAGCAGGGGAGGACGATGATGTGAATGCCGGACGCGTTGTTCTTCGAACCTCCGCACCAGGTCACCAGCCGCTGCACGCTCCATCAGACTCACCTCTCAAACGAGGAGTTGCCCCGTTGAATCCGGCGAAGCTAACCGAAGTTCTCTCACAAGGACAACCGCCACTAGCGCGACCATCTCCACGAGTCTCGCGCCGCGCGATCTGCTAAAGATCGCCTCGACAGCTCACGTTCATGGCGCGCAGAATCCTCGTTACCGGGACCGATGCCGGCGTTGGCAAGACCACATTCGGCTGCGCGCTCGCGTTTGCCTTGAAAGCGCGCGGGATACACGTCGGCGTGATGAAGCCCGCCGAGACCGGTTGTGAAGCGGGCGCGGACGGTGTGCTCGAGCCGGCCGATGTGCGCGCGCTCGCATACGCGGCAGCGTGCTCGATGCCGCTCGATCTGATGGCACCGTTTCGCTACCGATCGCCCTTGGCACCGGCCGTCGCTGCCGAAGTCGATTCGTTGCCTGCGCCCGATTTCGAGCGAATCGACAAGTGCTTGCGCCAGATCGAGTCTGAAAGTGACGTTGTGATCGTCGAAGGCGTGGGCGGAATCGCCACGCCGATCACCTGGAGCCGCGACTACGCTGATCTGGCGTCGCTGCTCGAGCTCGAATTGATCGTCGTGATTGCCAACCGTCCAGGATGCCTGAATATCGCCGCCCTCACGCTGAAATACGCGGCCAGCCGGGGCGTCAGGATCGCCGGCTACCTGATGAACGAGGTTGAACCGGCAACATCAGCTGTGGCGGAGAGCAACCAATCGTCGATGGCGCGCCTGACGCATGCGCGCTCGCTCGGGCGCCTCCGTTTTCGCGAGCCGCTCAGCAAGACAATTGTTGAAAAGCTGCTCACGAGTGGCAGCTAGGGCGGTCCGAATGGTTCTGCTAGCCTGAACCCAGATGGATCGGCAGGGCCAGCTCGATCTCGCACTTCGGGGCAGCCGCGCCGCGCCGACGCTCAAGGTCTCGGACCTCGTGCGCCGCATCCGCGATACGCTTGACGCCAACCTGGACGAGTTCTGGGTGGTGGGCGAGGTCTCCAACGCGCGGCTTGCGCCGTCGAATCACTTCTACTTCACGCTCAAGGACGACCGCGCTTCGATCAACGCCGTGATGTTCCGGTCGGCGTTCGTCCGCGTGCGTTTCAAGATCCGCGACGGGATGGAAATAATTGCACGCGGCCGCGTGAGCCTCTTTGATTCGCGCGGCGCGTTGCAGCTCTACGTCGAGGAGATAGAGCCGCGCGGCGTCGGCGCGTTGCAGATCGCATTCGAGCAGTTGAAGCGGAAGCTCGCGGCCGAGGGACTCTTCGATGCGGCGCGAAAGAAGCCGCTGCCCTACCTGCCGCGCACGATTGGAATCGTGACGGCGCGGGGCGGCGCGGGACTCCGCGACATGCTGCGCATACTTTTTGATCGCTTTCCGAATTTGCGGGTGATTCTAGCGCCGACGCGAGTCCAGGGAGACGGCGCCTGCAACGAAGTAGCGCGCGCAATTTACGATCTCAACCGCGAGGGCCGCGCCGAGGTGATCATCGTCGGGCGTGGCGGCGGTTCCCTCGAAGACCTCTGGTGTTTCAACGAGGAAGTCGTGGCGCGCGCAATCTATCATTCGCGAATCCCGATCGTCTCAGCCGTTGGCCACGAAGTCGATTTCACGATCGCCGATTTCGTCGCCGACCTGCGCGCGCCGACTCCGACGGCGGCGGCGACCATGGTTGTGCCAAGCAAGCGGGAGTTGCGCGAGCGGATCGCGGCTGACGATGCGTCGCTGCAGATGGCTATGCGGCGAGCGATTGATGAACTCCGGGAAACTGCAGACGACCTTGCATCCCGGTTGCGCCATCCGAAGAAGCTGCTGGCCGCCGCGCGCGAGCGTCTTGAAGACGCTCGGCGCGAACTCCACGCGGCGGTTGCCGCGCGGCTTGCCGATGCGCGGCGAAGTCTCCGCGAGAACGCCGCCGGTCTTCGCGCGCCGACCTCGATCCTGCGCGAGCAGCGGCTTCGGCTGAGCCGCCTCGCGCTTCAGCTCGCGCACGGCATGGAACGCCGCGCCAAGGAGCATCGAGCGGTGCTCGGCGCGGCCGCCGCGCGACTCGATTCGCTCTCTCCCTTGAAGGTGCTTGATCGCGGCTACGCGGTTGTGCTCGACGCCGCGAGCGGCCGCGCCGTGAGCGACGCGGCCGCAGTTGAAGTCGGCGCCGACCTCGACATCCGGCTTGCGCGCGGTAGACTGCAGGCACGCACCACCGCGCGAGAGCTCTGAGCATTTACCATGGCTAGCAAGGGACGCAAGTTCGAAGACGAGCTCAAAGACCTCGAAACCCTCGTGAGCCAGATCGATGCGGGGGAACTCACGCTCGAGGAATCGATCGGCGCCTTTGAGCGCGGCGTG
This sequence comes from Candidatus Binataceae bacterium, assembly GCA_030038355.1. GTDB lineage: Bacteria > Desulfobacterota > Binatia > Binatales > Binataceae > JASHPB01. Next base: position 6,758 of record JASHPB010000319.1, on the reverse strand, counting down.
GCTCTCGTCAAGTCGCTCAACCAGAAGCTCGATGAAGTGGAGCGCAAGGTCGAGATGCTCACGCGCGACGCCGAGGGTCGGCTCGAGAGCGTTGTGCTGCAGGGCGAGAGCGAGGGCGGCTCGAATGCATCAGCCGCTGACGCGGACGACGAAGACGTTTCTTTCTAGACCGACAACTTTCGACGCGGCGGCCTGATGCGCTCGCGTCTCGACCTCGAGATGGCGCGGCGCGGGCTTGCCGAGAGCCGGGAGAGCGCGCGACGGCTGGTGATGGCGGGGCGCGTGCGCGTCAATTCGCGTCCGGCGGACAAGCCCGATCTCCGAGTAGATGCGGATACGCCGATCGAAGTAATTGCAGCGCGACGCGAGTACGCGAGCCGTGCTGCTTACAAGTTGATCGGCGCGCTCGATCATTTCGGCGCCAAGGTCGAAGGAAGGCGTGCACTCGACGTGGGCGCTTCGACCGGCGGTTTCACCGACGTGCTGCTCGCGCGCGGCGCGAAGAAGGTAATCGCGCTCGATGTGGGCTACGGCCAGCTGGCCGCGCGGCTGAGAAGCGATTCGCGGGTGATCGTTCGTGAGCGGACGAATATCCGTTACGTCACGGCAGGGGACCTGCCATATCGGCCGCAGTTGGCGACCATCGACGTGAGCTTCATTTCGCTCCGCATCGTGTTGCCGGCGGTGCTTGCGCTGCTCGACGCCGGGGCGGAGATTATTGCGCTCATCAAGCCGCAGTTCGAAGTCGGCAAAGGCAAGGTGGGCAAAGGCGGAATCGTGCGCGACCAGAACTTAAGACGCGAGACCATGGAGACGATTCTTGATTTTGCGCGCGGTCTTGGCCTCGAGGTCGCGGGCGCGATCGAATCGCCGATCGAAGGCGCCGAGGGTAATCGTGAATACCTTGCGCTGATGCGCGTGAAAGTTGCGGGTTCACGATGAGGCGGGCGTGGGCTCTGGGCTGCGACATGGGCGGGACCAATATTCGCTGCGCCGCGGTCTCGCTCGATGGCGACGTGCTGATGATGCGGCGCGGGCCATCACTTGCCGCGCGCGCCGCCGAGGCGGTCGCGGAAAACATCGCCGCGCAAGTGAACGCGCTGCTCGTCGATGCGAAGGCGGACGGTCTCGGCGCTCCACGTGCGATCGGCGTCGCGGTGCCGGGGCCGCTCAACGTTTTCACTGGCACGGTGATGGCGGCGCCGCATGTCGCGGCCTGGCGATCGTTTCCACTGCGCGCGTGTCTTGAAGAAAGCATCGGCCGCCGCGTCATCGTCGAGAACGATGCGAACGCGTGGGCCTGCGGCGAGTTCTGGCGCGGCTCCGCCCGCGGGCGCCGCGAGGTCGTGCTGCTCACACTCGGAACTGGGGTCGGTGGCGGATTGATAATCGGCGGCCAGCTCGTGCATGGACGAAGCGGAATGGCCGCAGAACTCGGCCATGTGACGGTCGAACCCGACGGGATGCCATGCGATTGCGGATCGCACGGATGCCTCGAAGCGTACGCCTCGACATCGGGTTTGCGCGGCCTCGTCGAGCGTCGCCTTGGGCTCAAGCGTGGCGCGCCGCTCGCCAGCGAAATGCTCGACGAGGGGGGAAATTTCTCGGTGCGCGCCATGACCACGCTGGCGCGCCGGCATAACCGTCTGGCGCTGGAAATATTCGCATTGTCGGGCCGCTACCTCGGAATCGCGATTGCGTCATTCCTTAATACCTTCAATCCGGAGTTGGTCGTGATTGGCGGGGGAATGGCGGGCGCCCTTCCTTACATGAGAAAAACGATGATGGCGGAGGTGCGCGAGCGCGCATTTGCTGCCATCACACGCGAGTCACGAATTGTGCGCGCAGCTCTCGGCCCGCGTGGCGGAGTCGTGGGCGCCGCCTATGCCGCGCTCAATCCGCCCTCCCAAGCGTCTCAAAGTGTCCGCTAAGGTCTCATTTTCTTAACCCGTCGATTGGAATAACCTATAAGGTGGAGCACTTCTCAAAATGAGTCGGCGGTTTATGGGGTCGATGTTCCTGCGCATCGCGGCGGGTATTTTGTTGGCCGTCGCCGCCTGCGGGTTGGCCTTCGCTCAGACGGGAGATCTCGGCGAGCGCAATATTCCGGCGTCGGCGCCAAGCGCGAGGTACGCAGCGCCAGCCGAAGGCCAGGCCGAAGAAACGCCCGAGGGAAATGCCGGCGATGAGGGGGCTCAGCCGGCGGCTCCAGTTGTTCATCCGCAGCCCGCGCGCGTGATTCCATATACGATTCGCCCGGGCGATTCGATCGGCGCAATCGCCGCGATGTTCGGCGTGACGCCCGAAGAAATCGCACACGCGAACCGGATGAGCGTAGACGATGAGTTGATGGCGGGCGAGGTGCTGCGCATCCCCAAACCGTTCACCAACGAGGTCAACAGTCTTCGCTCGCAAGTCGATTCGCTCAACGCGCAATTGCAGGCGACTCAGCAGAAGAGCGACGCCGCCGAGAATCAGCTTCAGCAATCAAAAGATCAGGTGCAGGAACTGCAGGGCGACAATCAGAACCTGCAAGCGAGCGTGAAGCAGTTGCCTTGGTGGCAAGCGACCTCCTTCACCATGGGCCTGCTGGCGCTAGTCATGTTCGTGGCGATGATCGTGACGCTCTTCGAATGGTGGCGGATGCGGCGCAAGTTCCTCGCGCTTGCCGAGATGACCGAGGCGCTTAGCCGCCTCGACTATAAGTACCGCGCGATGTTTGCCAAGGCCGAACTTCGTCTGCAGCAACTCTACGGACGGCGGCGCCAGGGACTTGCCGAGGGCCAGGTGCGGCCCAAGCTGCCCGAGGAAATGGAGATCGACCGTCTCAACGAGGAATTGAAGCAGGTCCTCGCCGAGCATCTCGAAAAGCTCGGCGCGCGGCTGCACGGATCGAGGAAGCGCGGGCGTTGGCGTGAGATGCTGGGTGGAGTAGATTCTCCAGTGGAAGCTCGGGTTCGTCGCTGACGGCGTAATAACGGTCGCATAGCTGAAAGGGAACGATCATGAAACGCATCGCTTGGATCACACTTACCATCGCGGTGCTCTTCGCGCCGACTGGCTTCACGATGCTGCAGCGCGCCAGCGCCGGCGACACTCCGGCGTGTTGCACCAATCACGAAGCGTGCTGCCCGTCCGGCGCCTGCTGCAAGGGCGGCAGTCACAGCGCCGGTATGCATTGCCGCATGAGTTCGTAGCCGGCACTTCACGCAAAGCACATCTGGTAGTCGCAGGTTGGTTGGGCGATAATCGCCGCAGAACCACTGCGAACGGTCGCGCTTGATCATCCACGGAGGTATCGATGGGCAAATTCATGGTTATTCCTCTTGCGTTGATTTTCGCCGCCGGATTCCTTGGCATCGCGCTCGCCGACGGCGCCGAAAAGACCGTGAGCGGCGTGATCGAGGACAGTTACTGCTACGGCACCATGGGCGCGCATGGCGCGAGTCACAAATCATGCGCCATCAAGTGCCTCAAGGCCGGCATTCCCGCCTCGCTGGTACAGAACAAGACTGGCGCGATCTATGTTCTGCTGCCGAAGAACAACGAACAGCCGTTGCCTGATGACGTCATCAATCGCGCCGAAGACCAGGTGACGGTGACCGGCAAGGAATACACCAAGGGCGGGGTCAAGTTTCTGGTCGTAGAATCTGTGAAGTAAAGAGTCGCCGTGCTCGAACGGATGCTGCCCGGGCTCGGGCACGTTCAGAACGTCCATCCGCTGTTCGTGCACTTTCCGCTCGCGCTGCTGCTCGCGGCAGCGCTCTTTTATCTGATCGCGTGGATCGGCGGGCACGAGCCAATTAAATGGACCGCCTTCTGGATATTGATGGTGGGGGCGATAAGCGCGGCCGCTGCGGTCGCGACTGGGCTATACGCCGGACCGGGCGTGATGATTTCCGAATCGGTGCGCGAGCATCTGCTGCGCCATCACATGCAGATCATGCTCGCGACGTCCGTCCTTACCGGCGTCCTCGCAATCTGGGCGATCGCGGCTCGGCCGATGCCGCTTCGCGGGCGAATCATCTTCATGTTGGGGCTGCTCGCCGTGGTAGTGATGATCTCGATCGGCGCAGATATCGGCTCCGAGATGGTTTACGGCTACAACGCCGGCGGCGACGCGTGTCCGCAGCCGATCGAGCTGAATCACTGAGCTTGCGCGGCAGCTTACTTTCCGAGTCGCGCCAGACTGCGATATAACCCGATTCAATACGATCGACTTGACTGACAAGGAGCGCGCAAATGGCCTACGCTCAGATTCTGCTCGATATCGCTGACGGCGTCGCAACCATCACGCTCAACCGCCCCGAGAAGCTCAACGCCTACACCGCCCAGATGGGCGCAGAGCTGCACGCGGCTTTCCAGCAACTTGACAACAATGACGATGTGCGCGTGATCGTCGTAACCGGCGCGGGCCGCGCGTTCTGCGCGGGCGCCGACCTGTCCTCAGCCGGAGGAGATACGTTCAACTACGACAAGCGGGCGGAGCGCGGCGAGCGTCCGCGTCCGGCGGCGATTCGTCCGTGGAACATGAAGAAGCCGATCATCGCCGCGATCAACGGTCCCGCCGTCGGCGTCGGCATCACTCTGCCGATGCAATGGGACATGCGCGTCGCGGCAGAGAGTGCGCGTATCGGTTTCGTGTTCGTGCGCCGCGGCATTATCCCGGAGGCACTCAGCCTATGGACCGTGCCGCGGATGGTCGGACTCGCGAAAGCCAACGAATTGCTGATGACCGGCAAGATCTTCAGCGCTCGCGAGGCGCTCGAATTCGGAATCGTCAGCCACGTCTGGCCCGATGGCGAATTCCACGGCAAAGTGCGCGAGATGGCGCTCGATATCGCGCAAAACACCGCGCCGGTGTCGGTTGCGATGACCAAGCGGCTAATCTACGGACTCCTCGCGGAGAGCGGCGCCGAAGCGGCGCAGGCCATCGACTCGCGTTCGTTCCAGTGGGTCGGCAAGCAGGCAGACTCGCGCGAGGGTGTGACCGCGTTCCTCGAGAAGCGCAAGCCCGCCTGGAAGATGAAACCGACGAAGGACTTCCCTGACTTTCTGCCGCCAATCAAGTGAACGACGCCTCGAGCGCGGAAGCTCCCGCCGCAGATTTCGTTGCCGTCGAGCGCCGTTGCTTTTGGCGGCTGGCGCTGCTTCTGCTGGTGCTTGGCGTCGGCGGCACTGTGCTCGAACTTCCGCTTGTCGTTGTCCTGCGCGGCCATCCTGAACATCTGCTCGATCAGGCCCGCGTAGTTGTCGCCGTCTCATTGCTGCTTGCGATACTGGCGCCGGCAGGTCTCCGAATCAGCTCGCACATCGGAGTCCCGGGCGCACCGTGGACCGCGAGCTTACTCGGCGCGCGCGGACCGCGGCCCGCGTTGATGGATCTCCTTCGCTCGGCCGTATTGTACGCGCTGGCGACGCCGGCGATCGCCGCCGTGATGCTTGTGTCGCTGACGTTGCCGGGCATCGCAATTGCCCGCGCCAATCACGTGCCGGTTCCGAAGATGCCAACGATCGACACAAGTGCGGGTGCCACAGCGCTGCTCGCGTTGCCGGTCTCGATCGCGGCGGGAATCAGCGAGGAAATTGAATTTCGCCTGACATTGTTTGCGATCCTTGCTGCCGTGTTCGGCGCGGTGCTCGCCCGGCGCGACGACGGTCGCCCCTCACGCGGCGCGATTTTTATCGCCGCGCTCGTGCAGAGCTACGTGTTTGGCATGATGCATCTGCTGCCTCGCGCGGGCGCGCTCTACGGGCGGCCGGGAGTGCTGCTGCTCTCCGGTTTGGTCATGCCGCAGACATTCGAAGGGCTGATTTTCTCGCATCTCTACTATGTGAAGGGATTGGAGGCCTCGATTCTTGCACATGCGATGATGGACTTCGGCCTGTTCGTGATCGTCTCGCTCGCGCTGGTCTTCCACTTCTAGGAGTTGATGGAGGCCGGGCCGTGTTGCGCACTGTTGAGCGTGGCCTGTCTCTACGCGTAGATTAGCAGAGGTCGGAATCCTTTTTTTGCTGGAGTGCCGGCTTGCCGCAGCGCACAAAACCAAATCGATGAGCCGTTCAATTCACAGCGCGATTATCGAGCGCCATTCCTCCCGCCGTATTGAGGGCCGCATCACATCGAGCCTGGCGAGCGTCGCAGTCGCCGCACTAATGCTGCTGAGCTTCGCGCTTCAGGGATGTTCCATCTACAAGAAATATTTTGATAAGACACCGACGGATTCGGATATCGAGGTCGATGATCTCGGCGACAGCGGAAATTCGGCGCCCGCGCCAACCGCCAATGTCCAGATCAGCTACAAAGAGAAGGGCGACTCACTCGAGCGCGTCACCGTGGTCAAGTTCTTCGGCGCCGACGCGATGCAGTCGATCGCGCGCGACGCGACACACCAGGAAACTATGGTGCGTTTCGGAGGTGGCGTAACGGTCTGGCAGTTCAAGGCTGCGCGCAGCACCATCGGCTCGCTTGCCGGAGTCCACAACAACCAGTACGCGTTGAAGAGTGTCACGTACGGCCAAGTACCAAAGGATTTCGAGCAAGTGATTCCGGACGAGGGGCCGCCCGAGCCGCTCGACCGGGGCAGCTTTTATGTGTTTGAGGTCACTCGCGCATCCGGCAGCACCAGCAATCAGGCGGTGAAGGTCGAAGGCGACGGCTCGCTCGTTGCCTACAACGCACAGCCTCGCGCCGGTAACAGCTACCTGCTCTGCTGCAACGTCGATCAAGCATTTACCGAGCCCGTCGTCCTGCCCGA
>JASHPB010000318.1 GCA_030038355.1 Candidatus Binataceae bacterium | reverse complement strand
GGCCGGCGTTCAGCCTGACCGGCTGGTTGACAGCGCCGTGAACCCGTATAATTCTTAGCAGTCCGTAGTGTTGCCTTATCGAGAGCGGCGGAGGGACGGGCCCTTTGATGCCGCAGCAACCGGCCCGCACTGGGTGCTGGTGCTAACTCCCGCGGGATGCCCCGATGTGATGGCGTCCTGGAAGATGAGGCGAGAGTTCAAGAATTCTCGTCCCAGTCTTTAGAGCCGGAAGGGACCAAGAGTCCCGGCTTCAACTTACCCTCGATTCGGCCGCGACTGCGGCGTGAAGCTCAGATGGCATCGGAAGCCAAAATACTGGTGGTCGGCGCAGGCGGACTCGGAATCTCTGCGGCTTGGGCGCTCGCGCGCTCCGGCGCGCGTTGCCTGACGCTAGTCGATCCCGATCCAGTCGAGCTTTCGAATCTGCCGCGCCAGTTCATCTTCGCCAATGCGGATATCGGCCGCCCCAAGGTTGAAGCTGCGCGCGAGCATCTCACGGCGCGTTTTCCCGGTGTCTCGATCGATGCGCGCGCCATCACGCTCGACGAAGCCAACGCCGCCGCTCTAATCGGCGCGCATTCATTTGTGATCGACGCTACCGACAATCCGTTGGTAAAGTTTCTAATCAACGACACCTGCGTCCGCCTCGGAGTTGCCTTCGTCTATGCCGGCGTGATCGGCGTGCGCGGTCAGGCGATGACGGTGCTCCCCGGGCAGAGCGCATGTCTCAGATGTCTCTTCGAGGAGCCGCCGGGCGAGGACGACGCCGCCAGCTGCCGCGACGCCGGAATAATCGGACCGGTCGCGGGCGCGATCGGTGAAGTCGAAGCGGACGAGGCGATTCGCCGCGTCACCGGACTCACTCCGCAGATCGCGGGAAAAATTCTGACTTACGATGCGGGCGCGCGCCCGCGCGTTCGTGTCGCATCCGTCGGCGCGCGCCCGGGATGCGCCTGCGGCGCCTTCGCCGCAACTACCGAAGCTAACCGGGGGTCAAAGGAACACGATGAGCTACATCACTAACCTGAAGTGCAAGGAATGCGGGCAGGAGTATCCAATCAGCCCGCTCCATGTGTGCGAGACCTGCTTTGGTCCGCTCGAGGTCAGCTACGACTATGCGCGAATTCGTGCGCATATTTCGCGCGGCGCGATCGAAAAGCGCCCGCACAACCTCTGGCGCTATCGCGAGCTGTTGCCGGTCGAAGGAGAGCCCGAGGTCGGCCCGCATTCGGGCTTCACTCCCCTTCTGCATTGCGGGCGGCTCGGCAAGGAGCTCGGACTCAAGCATCTCTTTATCAAGGACGACACCGTCAACCATCCGACGCTCTCCTACAAGGACCGCGTCGTTTCGGTCGCGATCACCAAGGCGCGCGAGTTCGGCTTCAAGACCGTGTCGTGCGCATCCACCGGCAACCTCGCGACGGCGGTTGCCGCACACGCCGCGCGGGCAGGACTCAACTGCTACATCTTCATGCCCGAGGGTGTGGAGAGCGGCAAAATCGTGGGCTCGTCGATTTACGGCGCGCAGGTGATCACGATTCGCGGCAATTATGACGACGTGAATCGACTCTGCAGCGAAATCGCCGACAAGTACGGATGGGCGTTCGTCAATATCAACTTGCGTCCCTACTATACGGAGGGCGCGAAGACATTTGGCTTCGAAATTGCCGAGCAGCTCGGATGGCGCCTGCCCGACCATATCGTGGTTCCCACTGCCGGCGGCACGATCCTTCCCAAGGTCGCGAAGGCCTTCAAGGAATTGAAGGAAGTCGGCCTCGTGAGGAGCGGCGACTTCAAGATCTATTCGGCGCAGGCGGCCGGCTCGGCACCGGTGATTCACGCGCTGCACAAGGGCACCGACCTCATCACGCCGGTGAAGCCCGACACGATCGCGAAGTCGATTGCGATTGGAAATCCCGCCGATGGCTACTACGTGCTGCGCGCGGTGCGCGAGTCGGGTGGATGGGGCGAAACGGCCACCGATCCCGAGATTATCGACGCGATCAAGCTGCTCGCGCGCACCGAGGGAATCTTCGCCGAGCCCGCCGGCGGCACGACCCTCGCAGTCGCGCTCAAGCTGATCAAAGAGGGACGCATCAAGCGCGACGAAACGGTGGTCGTCTCGATCACGGGCAACGGCTACAAGACTCTGGAGGCAGTGGCTTCTTCGATCGAGCAGCCGGCGATCATCGAGGCGCGGCTCAAGGATTTCGACGCGCTGTTCGAGCGGCTCGGTGGACGGCGCGAGGTCGCGGGCGCCGCGTGAGGCGGCTTGTACCGCTCATGCGCGAGGCATAAGTCTCAGATTTACAGTCAGGAGGAACGGTTGTCCTATGGCAGTCAGGGTTCGTGTACCTACCCCGCTTAGAAGGTTCACCGCCGGCGTGGATGAAGTCCCCGCCGACGGTCCTTCGGTGAAGGCGGTTATTGAAGACCTCGAACGGCGTCATCCTGGAATCAAAGAGCGCCTGCTCGATGAGAAGGGTGACCTGCGCCGCTTCGTGAACATCTACCTGAACGGCGACGATATCCGATTCCTCGATTCGCTGAGCTCCAAGGTCAAGGATGGCGACGACATCTCGATCGTTCCGGCAATCGCCGGCGGGCGCTAATCGCGAAGTTGTGCCGAAAAAGCGCGCCGCGAGCGTGCTCGACTTAATCGGCAACACTCCGCTGCTCGAAATCCGCCGCCTGACCAAGGGCCTGGTGCCGCCAGGCGTGCGAATCTTCGCCAAGCTCGAGGGCTTCAACCCGGGCGGCTCGGTCAAGGATCGCGCCGCACTCAAGATGATTCAGACCGGCCTCGCGCAAGGAAAGCTCAAGCCCGGCAAGGTGATTATCGATTCGACTTCAGGCAACACCGGAATCGCGCTCGCCATGATCGGCTCGACGCTCGGCCATGCGGTCGAACTGGTGATGGCCGAGAACGTGAGCAAGGAGCGCAAGCAGATTATCCAGGCCTTCGGCGCCAAAATTCACTTCTCGGATCCGCTCGAAAGCTCTGACGGCGCGATTATCAAGTGCCGCGAGATTATTGCGCGCGACCCCGAGCGCTATTTCAAGCCGGACCAGTACAACAACGAAGCCAACGCCCTCGCACATTTCGAAACTACGGGCCCCGAGATCTGGCGCCAGAGCGGAGGCCGCGTGACGCATTTCGTCGCTGCGATCGGCACCAGCGGCACCGTGATGGGGACCGGGCGCTTCCTGAAAAGTCAGAATCCGAACATCAA
>JASHPB010000317.1 GCA_030038355.1 Candidatus Binataceae bacterium | reverse complement strand
CTGACTAACGTTTCGCACTGTACCTCTTCTTGAGGCCTTCCTAATCCGCTGCGCTTACTTTCCTTTGCTGCGATGCTCGTAAGAAATCGAGTAAGCCGCCGATCGAGCTCTCAGAATCGGATCATCTGACAGGTCGATACCGTCGGTCAGGTTGGTTGGGTCGAAGACCATTCGGCGCTCGTCCGCCGTACCCGTTGGAGAAATGGCAGCGATCTCCAATCGCCCCAGCTTGACGCGCGGGCGGTCGGACGGCCACAAGGCGGTCGCGTCATTCGTCGGGTCGCCTTTCTCCGCCAGCTGCAACTGAAGCTCGAAGGCCACCGGGCCTTTCTGCAAGCGCTGCTCCATTTCGTCGCGCAGGAAGTTCGGGCTGAGCTTGCCGGCATCGTCCGGTGACAAATAGGCTTCTCCGGCTTCGGGGATCCAGTGATAGCGGCCGAAACGGCTCGTGCCATTGGCAGCAGTGAATAGAAAAGCGTGCTCCCCGTGGTAACTCGCTTGACCGTAACTGGAAGGCACCGGCTTCTGCCCCAGTCGTCCGAGGAAGGCGCCTGTGGCGCGATGACTTGCGAGGAAGCGCGGAACGGCGTCAGCACCCGCCGAAGGAAGTTGCGCCTGCAGGAACGCCAGGAACTCCTCGGGCGTTCGTGCAGCGAATCCTTCGATCGAGAGCGCCAGGATGTCCGCGTTTTTCCCATCGGGTAGCTGAAACTTCACCGCTATTGCGCGCGGCGCGGCGCCGCCATCATGGATGTCGGGATCCCCGCTCGCATTGGAGAAACGAATGACCGTTGGGATCGGTTGGCCTTGCAGATGAATGGCTCGGCTCACGCTGCGCGCCTCGGGCGTCGCGTGAAAAGTACCGGAGCAGACAAGGCCCTTGGCGTGAACTGGACGGAACCCCTGATGCGGGCCGGCAAGGGTGCGCATAGTTTCGACAAGTTGAGCAACAACGTTTTCTGGTGTGGCAGACATACTGAGCTTCCTCCGGGTCATTTCTAATTCTCAGAACGATAGTAATGTGGCGATTTGGCGCCAGTTCTCGTTCGTCGATGCCGCAATCAATCGCTGCTACCCGCGGCCTTCTCTCATGTCTGGCACGTGAGCGGCGTGCCTGGTCTCGAATGTTACCCGTCCTGATTTTGCTTCGAGAGATTTCCGCGAAAATCGGGGGCCGGCGAACGAAACGCTCCGCTCCGGCTCTCGATGGTCTGATACTATCAAAGAAGAGAAGACCAATAGATCAATTTCCGATTTCGAGCCGCTCCCGAAGGCGGGCGAAAGGTAATCCTGAATGAACAGACTGGTAAATTTGATCGCGTTATTCGGATTGGATAAGTGGTCTTTTATGTCGTCCGCCATTGTGTTTCTCGCCACCATACAGTTTTGAGCTTCTCGAAGTCGAGCGGCGAGTGGTTGTGAAACCGCTGGTCAGCCGCCCTGTTCAAAAGCCTGTCAAGGGCGTCCGTGTTTAGCTTTCCCCCTTTTCGCTTTTCGTATTCGGCGAGAACCTTAGTCTTCGTTGATGCAAGCACGCAATCGAAACGCCATAACACAGTGATGGAAGCATGACCCGCTCGTACTGCGGTGGCCGATATGGGCCACGCAGGAGATCGGCGATTTACCAGATTGGATTCGCGCGGTCTTGATAATTGGGCACGGCTCAGGACTCCGGTTTTGTGGGCGCATCGCCCATCGCATCAATTTGGATCTCCGTGAGGACGGGGAAAGATTGTACGCTCGCAATCCGGATAGCTGACGGTCCTCGCTCATCATCTCGCTCTCCGGTCTTTGCGCGGACGGCCGATGACGCGGGCGGGCCTAGTGTTCCGCGTTGTAGTGCCGCCGGCCCGAACCCAGTCGTCAACTTCCTCGCGCTTGATCTTCCAAAGGCGTCCAATGCGATAGCTGGTAAACCCCTCTCACTAAGCCAGGTGTAAATAGTGGCCCATGCCTTACTAGCGGAAGCGGAACGACTCAGTGAGCCGAAAAAAGGGCCTTGGGATGGAGTGCGGTAGTGCTTTTGGGAAGCCCCTGCGCTGACGCAATGAGGCTTCCTTATGAGTTCTTTGGCAAGAGTGTCGATCTGGCTCCGGCCGTCCAAGCACTAAAGGCAAGGCATGACGACTTCGAAACCCGTAGCTTCGTAACTACGTATCGCGGTATCGCCGTGACTTTGCGTCGACGTGCCTTGATGGTTACGTCAGGGGTCCCGGTCGTGTCCAGCTCGAAGGAGGTGGCGGTGCGTTCGTTCTGGCTGACGCAGAAATTTGAAGTGAGGTAGCGGAGCGCGGTCGAGCTAATCCTCGGAGTGAAAGTCGCTGAACTTCATCCGGAGACGACCGCAAAGAGCCGCCACTCCCCTGGAACGCCCTTGAGGGTGCGCAGACCATGATCCTGGAACTTCAGACTCGAGCCGGCGACGAGATCCTTCACCGTGCTTGATACGAGGATCTCGTTGGGTGCGGCCTGGGCGGCGACCCGGGCCCCCGTATGAACCGCGATACCGCCGAGGTTGTCGCCAACCACTTCGCACTCGCCGGTGTGCAAACCAGATCGAACAGCCAGTCCAAGCGTCCCCACGGCCTCGACGATTCGGCTGGCGCACCGGATGCCCCTGGCGGGACCATCGAAAGCGGCGAAGACTCCGTCTCCCATCGTGTTGATCTCACGTCCACCGAACTGAGCAAGCTGCTGGCGCACGATCGCGTAAAACTGCTCGAGCAGGTCGTGCCACCGGCGATCGCCCACCGTGACTAATCGGTCAGTCGACGCCACAACGTCGATGAAAAGGATGGTAGCCAGAACGCGGTCGATCTCAGGTTCCTTACGCGCGCCCGTTAGAAACTCCTCGATTTCGCCCAGGAGGGGGTCCGCATCGCCGACGTAGGGACAGTGGTCGATCCCAGGAAGCTCGACGAATTTCGCCCCCCGAATTTGGCTCGCGAGCCACCGTCCAGCGCGGATGTTCACAACGTGGTCGCCTTTTCGATGCAGGACGAGCGTCGGCACGGCGAGAGCTGGCAGGACTTGACGCACGTCCGTGTCCAGAAACGCCTCGAACATCGCGACGGCCATGGCCGGGCTGGCCCCTTGGCGCTCTAAGCGAGCGTAAAACTCCCGCGTTTGCCGGTCGTGAGCTGCGCTGGGCGAATAGATCTCCGCCGTGGCCCCTTCGCCCCAGTGGGGCAAGACCAGCTCCTGGCTGGAAGCGACCAGCGCGTCTCGTGGCGTCGCCCAAGCGTAATCCTCATCGGCGGTCGCGCGTGCCATTCCACCGCATAGGACGAGCGAACGCACCCGATCTGGGAATGTGGCGGCGAAGACGATGCTCATGGGAGCGGCTTCCGAAACGGCGAGGAGCGCGGCTCGCGAAGAACCTACGGAGTCCATAACCGCCCGTATGTCGTCCGCCCGAGTCTCGAGGGTGGGCACCTCGAAGACCGGATCCGAAAGACCGACTCCACGGCGGTCGAATACGATTACGCGCGCAAACGTTGCTAAGCGACTGACGAAACGAACGAAGGGAGGGTATTCCCAGAAGACGTCGAGATGCGACACGAATCCCGGAGCGAGTACAAGATCAATCGCGCCGCTGCCCAAGACTCGATATGCCACATGGCAGCCACCGCTGCTGGCATATCTGGTATCTGGTGCTGCAGCCACCATTCTCTCATACGCTTATGTCGCGTTACGCCCAAGATCAAGAATACGTCTGACAACTTCAGAGGTACGTAGCTTCAGCGTTGCTCGATGCCTAGAAAACTAGGCAACCGCGATACGTCGTAGCCCTTTATCGCAGTGGCCAGACGAGTCTTTGCCGTCTGACCATCACGAGTTGGGCTCACTGACTTAGTACTAACTGACTTAAATATGGCAACGTATTAATGATTGCGGTTGCATCTTACCCGGGCTACTCTGGTGTGAGGCGAAGAGGAGCTGGGATGCCGAAGAAGAGCCCTTTCTACATCAGACTCACTCGAGAAGAGAGACAAGTCTTGGAGACTCGGGCGCGAAAATATACCTTGCCATATTTCGAAGTGCTGCGGGCCAAGATGATCCTGCTGGTGGCCGAAGGGCACGGCAATGACGAAATCGCTGCTGCGCTCTCGGTCGGCCGCGATGTGGTCAGTCTCTGGCGCAAACGCTTCTTCCAGCAACGTTTGGCCGGTTTGGAAGAGCGCCCGCGTAGCGGCCGGCCGCCGGTTTTTCGCCCCAGAACTCGTGGTACAGGTAAAAGCCATCGCTTGTGAGTTGCCTTATAAACTTGGCCTACCGCCGTCGCGCCTGAGTACAGCCGATATCGTGCGTGAGGCCCAATAGCTCGAGAAAATTTACCGAATGCTGCAAGGATTATTCTCTAGCGGGCACTGCGTCGCGGCCCTCCATCGATGCTCGGCCGGTTTCAGTGCTATGGTCTTCAATTAAGCGAATCGCCCCCCACCGGAATGCCGTGGAATGGAATCGCTTAAAGATGCAAGCTACCTATTCGAATACGAGCGCTTAACTCATTATGCCGAGCGCCTAGGCTTTCGTAGATACTTGGCCTGAGCACCTCAAACGGTCGAGACGCCCTGCTCATCATTCGCCCGCCTCGCGTGTTCTATGCGCTGTGCAATACTTCATGAACGCGTCGGGCACTCCGCAACTGAAGGCGTGAAAGAAGGGAGCGGCCACCTTGCCTTAGGCGTGGCGGAGTCAGAGCAGTAGCGAGCTACGCATCTCGCCGATCGGGAGGATATTCAATGGCGTCACTCAACGGCAAGGTGGCTATTGTCACAGGCTCGTCACGCGGGATTGGCCGTGCGATCGTCGAACGATTCGCGCAAGACGGCGCCGCGGTAGTAGTCAACTATGCCAGCAGCGCCGGCGAGGCGCGCGATGTCGTCGCCGGGATCGAGGCAAAGGGAGGCAAAGCCGTCGCAATTCAAGCGGACGCCAGCTCGGTTGCCGATATCCGTCGTCTCCTTCGCGAGACGATTGCGAAGTTCGGCCATGTGGACATCGTCGTGAACAACGCTGGCGCTGTCCCGGCTGCAGGTCCACAACCAATCGCTGAGATAACCGAGGACGCGTTCGACGCTGCCTTTGCGCTCTTCGGGCGCGGCCCATTTTTTGTGATGCAGGAAGCCGCGCGCGTGCTCCCCGACGGCGGCAGAATTATTAACATTTCGATCGTGGCAACCCTATTCCTGCCCCCCTTTATCTCGACTTATGCCGGCATTAAGGCTGCGTTGGAAGCGTTCTCAGGCATCCTCGCCGCAGAACTGGCATCGCGCCAAATAACAGTTAATTGCATTTTGCCGGGCGCAGTAGAAACGAAGGCGTTTCGCGATCTGCCGAAGGAATTCCAGGACGTAAATGAGCAGCGCACGCCGCTGGGCATCGGCGAGCCGCGCGACATTGCGGGCGTCGCCGCTCTGCTTGCCGGCGAAGAAGGCCGATGGATCACCAACACGAAGATCCACTGCGACGGAGGCATCCGCTAGCATCGCGCGCGAAGTCCGTGCTGCACAAATGATGACTTGTGCGATGCGCGCTCGTAAACCCGACCAGGGTCGAGTTGACTGGCGAGGTCGAGCGCGTCCGCGAAGCTTCTCGTGCGTATCAAACCCAGCGGCCTGAGCAACGGCCAATGCTGAGCCGAACCCGCTTTGCCGTTTA
>JASHPB010000041.1 GCA_030038355.1 Candidatus Binataceae bacterium | reverse complement strand
AGACTGTAGGAAGAATGTATTCGGCCAAGCGTTTACGCACAATGCTCCGGCCCGGGAACCAGAGCGAAAATGTTAGCTTCTGACGTGTTTTGCTATGGATCGAACGCAAAGAGGCCGAAAATGGCGAAGCGCCCGCGCTTGTGACGCGTGCGCTTCGCCGAAATCCCGCGCTCGCTCTTTTGCTACATATTGTCTTCGTCGGCGTCGGTCGAGCCGAGCTTGCGATAGGTGTTGCGCTCGTCTTCGAAGCGGCGCTGCGATTTGGCCTCGCGCTCCATATCCTGCTGGCAATCGCGGCATAGGCGGGTGAACGGCATTGCACTGAGGCGTTCCTCGGCGATTTCGAGACCGCACGATTCGCACACCCCGTAAGAGGCATCGGCGATGCGCTCAAGGGCGTCGTCAATCTGCTTGAGCTTCACTCGCTCACGATCCGAAAGGATGAAATTGATTTCGCGATCGCGCTCCTCGGAGGCGAGGTCGTAGGCATCCATGCCTTCGTCCTTGTTGCCTTCGCGCTCAGCCTTCAGTTCGGAATCGATTTCGTTCAGCAGCTTGGCCTTCGTGTCCAGCAAAGACTCGCGTACACGGGCCAGGAATTTCTTGCGGTTCGCGGGTGCTGGTTTCTTTGCCATCTGAATCTAACTCCTGTTGAAAACATTAAGCGTGCCCTGCGACGCTGGCGCGCAGGTCGTAGCTGAGCACGCTGTCGACGCGGGCGCGCACGAACTCGCCCGCCCCCGCGTCGCCGCTCAGAAAGACCGCTCCATCGATTTCGGGAGCCTGGCCTCTCGTTCGCCCGCGCAGCCGCGTGGCGCGCCCGGCCATCGGTCCTTCAACCAGGACCTCCACTTCGCGTCCGATCAGGCCGCGATTCTTCTTCAATGATATTTCAGACTGTGCCTCCATCAACTCGGCCCGCCGCGCTCGCTTGACACGCTCAGGCACCTGGTCGGGCAAATCGTGCGCAGCCGTGTTCTCTTCGCGCGAGTAGGTAAACACTCCCATCCGATCGAATTGTTCCTCGCACACGAATTCCTTTAGACGCTTGAACGCGGCGTCCGTTTCACCGGGGAAGCCGACGATGAACGAGGTGCGAATCGTGACGCCGGGAATCCGGTTGCGGATGCGATCGAGAATGCGTCGTAGCGACGCCGCCGAGCGCTCGCGCCGCATCGCACGCAGGATTGCGTCATCACCGTGCTGCAGCGGGATGTCCACATACTTGACGACATTGGGCAGCTCGGCGACCGCGTCGAGCAGCTCATCGGTCACAAAGTTGGGGTAGCAGTACAGGAGGCGGATCCAACGGATTTGCTCAACTTTCGCGAGTTCGCGCAGCAGCGCCGCGAGCGACGCCGGCGGATCGAGGTCGCGTCCGTATGCCGTCAGGTCTTGCGCAATCAGATTCAGCTCCCGCACACCCTGATCGGCGAGCTGCCGTGCCTCGGCGACGAGGTCGGTGACGGGTCGACTTTCATGCAATCCGCGAATTTTCGGAATTATGCAGAACGCGCACTTATGATTGCAGCCCTCGGAAATCTTCAAGTAAGACGTGAAGAATGCTCCCGTCTTGACCCGCGCCATCTCGGCCCTCGGCAGCAGATGCGCCGCGCCGGCATAGACGATCTCGCGCAGCTCGGGCGTCTCGGTCCGCCGCAAAAGTTCAGGCAAATCGAGAAAATTACCCGTGCCAACGAAGACATCGACCTCGGGCATCGAGGCTTTCAGCTCCTCGCCGTAGCGCTGCGCGAGGCATCCCGCCACCACAAGGCGTCTACCATGCCCGCGCCGCTTGGTCTCCGCCGCTTCGATGATCGCGTCGAGCGATTCCTTCTTGGCGGCCTCGATAAACGCGCAGGTGTTCACCAGCAGCACCTGGGCCTCGTCGGGGTCGAGGGTGATCTCGAAACCCGCGCGCACCAGTGCGCCCAGCATCAGTTCGCTGTCCGCAAGATTCTTCGGACATCCCATTGTGAGCACGTGAACTTTTTCCATGGTTCAGAGAACTAATCCAAGGGGAACTATATCTACTCGCCACTCTAGAGCGAGGCAATGCGGGCGCTGCAAGAATCAGCCCAACGCGGCGGGCGCTACTGTGAACGACTCGGCGCCGTCACGATATCTGCGCCTTGGGGCACCTTGAACGCGAACATAGAGGTGTCGAACGGGGTGTTGCGGTTGATGTCGCTGAACGAAATCGCGGTCGTATTGCCAAGCTGATCCTTGAGCGTCAGCCCTTTGATGTCGTAATTCGTCGCGTCTACCGTCAGTTCAATTTGACTACCTCCGGCCTTGGGCAGCAGCGTGAGTTCTTGAGCGCCTTCGGTCGCGGGTCCGAGGGTGGCGTTGAAATCGCGCTCGAGCTTGCCGACGCCGAGGATGAAGGCCGCGGTGTTGCTTGACGCCAGCGCCTGCTTCAGCGGCGTCTCGACCACCTGGTCGAGGTCCGGATCGTAATTATATATCGTCGTGCCGTCGCTTACGATTGTTTCGGTATCGGGCGATTCAAAGTTCCAGCGCATCTTGCCGGGCTTCATAAAATAGACGGTGCCGGAGCGTTCGCGCTTCGCTGCGCCTACCGCATTCAATTCTTCCTTGAATGACGCCGAGAACGACTGTGTGTCCTGATACCGGCGCTGGATGCCGTCCAAGATATGCTTCAGGCTCGGCTTGGACTCGTGCGCCGCGTAGGCAGGCGCCGCGGCAACGATGGCGACGATGATTGCGGGAATCGTGGCTGAAGACGAAGTTCGCATAGCCTCCCATTTAAGTAGGACAGCTCGGCGGTGCAAAGCCTTCGACTTCGCTCTAGGACCGCCAAATTCCGGCGCAAAAGTGGATCAGGGCGAATCTCTATTTCACACTTCTCAGGCGGACCTCGCGGGGTTTGGCGCCGTCCGGCGGCATCACGATTCCTTCGCGCTCCATCTGCTCGACCATCCGCGCCGCGCGATTGTAACCGATACGTAGCCGCCGCTGGATCATCGAGATCGACGCCTGGTTGGTTTCCATCACGATTCGCACCGCCTCGTCGTACATCTCGTCGCGCTCGCCGCCGTTGAAATCCCCGCCCTCCTCGCCCGGAGGCTTGGTGTCGAGGATCTCCATCCGGTACTCGGGCGCGCCTTGCTCGCGCAGAAAATCCGTGAGGCGGCGAATCTCGGCTTCCGATACGAATGGCCCGTGCAAGCGGCGGAGCTTGGCGCTTCCCGGCGGCATGAAAAGCATGTCGCCGGCGCCGAGCAGGCGTTCCGCGCCAATCGAATCTAAAATCGTGCGCGAATCGACGCGTGATGTCACCTGCAGCGAGATACGCGCTGGCAGGTTCGCCTTGATGAGCCCGGTGATCACATCGACCGACGGCCGCTGCGTCGCCAGAATCAGGTGAATTCCCGCAGCGCGCGCCTTCTGCGCAAGCCGCGTGATATCGCGCTCGACTGTCTTGCCCTCGCTGAGCAACAGGTCCGCCAACTCGTCGATTACGATGATGATCTTGGGAAGTTTCCGATGCTCGATCGATCCGACCGCCGGATCGTTGGGATCGTCGGACGCCGGCACGCCCTGTCCTGCGGTCTTGAGCTGCGAGAGCGGCACGCCGGAACTCAGCGCGCGATTGTAGCCGTCAATGTTGCGGACACCGAGTTCGCGCATCATGAGGTAGCGCGTCTCCATCTCCTGCGTCGCCCAGAGCAATACCGACGCCGCCTTCTGCGGATCGACGACGACGGGCACTAGCAGGTGCGGGATATTTTCGTAGACCGAAAGCTCGAGCATCTTCGGATCGACCAGGATGAACCGCACGTCGTCCGCGGTCGCGTTGAACAACACCGACGCGATCATCGTGTGGATCGAAACCGACTTGCCAGTGCCGGTCGCGCCCGCAATCAGCAGATGCGGCATCTTGGCGAGGTCGGCAGCAACAGGACGCCCGGCAATATCCTTGCCGAGCGCTATCGTTAGCTGGCTGCCGGCAGCAGAAAATTCCTCGGCCTCCAGAATCTCGCGAAGATAAACGCGCTCGCGCCGCTTGTTCGGCACCTCGATTCCGACCACCGCTTCGCCGGGTACCGGAGCCTGAATTCTTACCGCTTGCGCTCTCAGAGCCATCGACAAATCGTCGGACAGGTTGACGATCTGGCTCACCTTGATTCCCGAGCCCGGCTCGAACTTGTACATCGTGACCACCGGGCCGGGTTGCACCTCAACCACGCGACCCTCGACGCCGAAATCCGCGAGCTTCTGCTCGAGCGTGCGCGCACTCCGCTGAAGCTGCTCCTCGTCGATTTGCGCATCCTCCAAGGGAGGGTTGTCGAGGAGCGACGGCGACGGAATCTTGTACGCGCCCTTCTGGCGCGGCCTGGCCTGCGCCGCGCGAGCACGCTTGTCCGCGATGCTGTCCTTCAGTTCGAGCAGCCGCACCTTGAGTGGACGCTTCTCGTCTGGCGCATCGTCGACTTCGTCGTCGTTCGCGAGCGCGATCGGAATCGGACCGTCCAGCGGCCACGCATCGTCGTCAGCACTCGCGTCGCGCGCCCGCCTTGGTCGGATTCTGTCGCCGACGCTAGCCATCAGCTCGGTCGGGGCCCGCCTAAGCATCAACGCGAGCCCACAGATGAGCCCGAGCGCGACCGCGATTATTCCGCCGCCGACGTTGAGCGACGCATTCAGCGCGCCCGCCACCGATGCACCGATCTCGCCGCCTACGCTCGCGCCGTTCCAGAGCGAGCCCGCAGTGCCGAGCGCGAAGATCACCAGCAAGCCGCCGCCGATATCGCGTGCGATCGCCGCGCGTGCGCGGCCATTCCAGATGCGCATAGCAATCCAGGCAATCAAAATTATCGCGCCGTAGACCATCGCGCCCAGCGCGCGCGCCGTCAATGCCGCCAGGCGAGCACCGACCGGGCCGCCGAGGTTGGGGCTGCGGCCGAGGTCGTGGCTCACGAGGCTTACGAGCGCGAATGCGGCTAGAGCCAGGATTGCGATCGCCGCCAGCTCGCGCCCGATTCGATTCTGTGCGGCCGGCGCCTCGGGCTCGCTATCGATCGCTTCGATTGGAAGTTCGACCGGTGGCGATTTCGGCTGGCGTGCGATCGTTAGATCTCCGTGATGTACGGGATGACGAGCGGGCGCTTGCCAAGCTCGTCGCTGAAGTAGCGTTTGACCGAGCGAATGATTTCGTCCTTGAGGCGCGGCTCGTTCGCGCGAAGTGGCAATCCCGCGCGCATCAGGCGCTGGCGCAACTCCTCGCTCGCGCGCCGCATGTGAATCGAGGTACCGTCGCCGATCACCAGTCCACGCGACACGAGGTCGGGACCGGACATTATCTCGCCGGTCGATGCCGACACCACGAGAATTGCGGTCACGGTGCCGTCGCGGGCGAGCACGCGCCTCTCGCCGAGCAGCGCCGGATCTCCAGTCTCGCCGCCGTCGACCGCGACGCGGCCTGCGATTTCCTTGCGCGCGCGGCTCACGACGCCGTCTCTGATCGCGATTGAATCGCCGTCCTCGAGCAGGAAGCAGTTGCGCTCCGGCACTCCGGCCGCAATTGCCAGCGCGAGATGCCGCGCCAGGTGGCGATACTCGCCATGAACCGGAATGAAGTTGCGCGGGCGCACGAGGTTAATCAGCTCGGTCAGCTCGTCCTGGTTGGCGTGGCCGGAGACGTGCACGGGCGCGATATCCTCGTAGATAACCTCGGCGCCGAGCTTGTAGAGTCGGTTCACCACGTGATGAATCGCGCGCTCGTTGCCGGGAATGAAGCGCGACGAGAGCACGACCATGTCGCCCTCGTCGATATGCACGCGCGGATGCGAATCCGCCGCGAGTCGCGTGAGCGCAGACATCGGCTCGCCCTGGCTGCCGCTTGCAAGATAGGCGAGCTTCGCCGGTTGCAGAAAATCTGCTTCGCCCTGTTCAATGAACAGCCCGCGTGGCATCGCGAGTTGCCTGGTCTCGAAGCCGAGCCGCACACTCTCCGCCATCCGGCGCCCAAGCGGTACGACGTGCCGCCCAAGCTCGTGCGCGACCTCAGCTACCTGGCGAATCCGATGCAGATGCGACGAGAACGCGGACAGCAAGAACCGGCCGCGAGTTCGCCGCGCTAGATCGCGGATGACGGGCTTGAGCGAGCTCTCGGAGCCTGAGCGGCCGGCGCGCTCGACGTTGGTCGAATCGGAAAGCAAGAGCGCAACACCCTCTGCGCCAAGCTCGGCGAACCGTTCGCGATCGAAGTATTCGCTATCGACCGGAGAGTCGTCGATTTTGAAGTCGCCGCTGTGAACGACAATTCCGGCCGGCGTGCGAATCGCGAGCGCGACCGAATCGGGCGTCGAATGGGTCACCCGGATCGGTTCGACCTCGAGTGGACCCGCGCTGAATGCGTGACGCGGCGCGATCGGCCGCAAATCCGGCATTACATCAAGGTTCGCCTCGCGAAATCCGCGGCGGATGAACGCGAGCGTGACCTCGGTCGCGAAGATCGGGGCGTTGATGTGGCGCAGCAGATGCGGAAGCGCGCCGATATGGTCCTCGTGTGCGTGCGTCAAAACGACGGCGTCGATTGCGAGGTGGCTGTGCTCGAGCCACGCCAGCTCGGGCGCGTACACGCCCCCACCGAGCGCGGGCTCGTCGGAAAACATCAGGCCGCAATCAATGAGAATGGCGCGGCCTGCGCATTCGATTGCCATCAGGTTGAGCCCGATCTCGCCGAGCCCGCCTAAGACGACGATCCTGACCTGTGCGGATGTGGACCTAACTGCCGGCATCCTCCAGTCCCCCGCATCCCAACTCGGCAATGATTATATAAGGGCCGATTTCAACGTGAAAGCCGCTTCCAAAACTCGCAGATCGCCAAGGTAACGAAAGGTATGCACAGGCTATCTGTCGGCTTTCGATATTGAACTTATTGCCTTGCGCGTGGGCGTGCGATTAGCTCAGGACGAGAGGTGGAAAGCGATGGCGGGTGTGAACAAAGCGATAATCGTCGGCAACCTGGGGCGCGATCCTGAAGTACGTTACCTTCCCTCCGGTCAGTCAGTCGCGAATTTCTCGGTTGCAACCAGCGAATCCTTCAACGACAAGAGCGGTAATCGCCAGGAACGGACCGACTGGCACAACATCGTCGTTTACGGCAAACAGGCGGAGCTTTGCGGCCAATATCTGAAGAAGGGCCGTCAGGTCTATATCGAGGGGCGAATCTCCTACCGCGAGTACGAAGCCAAGGACGGCAGTGGCAAGCGCAAGGTCACTGAGATCGTCGCGCAGCGCGTGCAGTTCCTCGGCGGACGTGGCGGCGACTCGATGACCGAGTATTCCGGCGGCGGAGGACGCCAGGCCGCGATGGCAGGTGCCGGTGCGGGCGCAGGCAACGACATCCCGCCGATCGACGACGAGGACATCCCCTTCTGAGTTTTTCGCCGTTTCTCTTTTGAGGAGCGACGCGGCGCGCGATCGCGCGCATTCCACAGCGACAATCGGCGTGCTACTCGCTTGTGTGAGAGAGGTGCCATCGATTGGCTACCCTTCCCGATGCAGGAAGGGGTTGGGGGTTAGGTTGCTTTTTGATTCTGAAAAAACTGATCACAGAAGCCAACCTAACCCTCCTTCCCATCCCCAGGAAAAGGGACCTTTGATGACGCCGTTCCTGTAATGATTTCACTCGGCGTAGATGTCTCTCTTCTAAACACAATTCCAGTGCGGAGGTCGCGCGTCCGATGAAAGCCGCCGTCTATTACGAAAACGGAACTCCTGACGTTCTAAAGTACGAAGACGTTCCCAACCCGGAATGCCATCCGAAGGGCGTCATAATCCGCGTCGAGGCCGTCAGTATCGAGGGCGGGGACACGCTCAACCGATGGCGCGGCGCGCTCACCTCGACACCGCACATCGTCGGCTACCAGGCGGCAGGTGAGATTATCGAAGTCGGGAAGGAAGTCACCAGCCTTCGCGTCGGCCAGAAAGTCACGACCGTCAACGGCGCGGGTTCGCATGCTGAGCTGCGATCGGTGCCGGCGCGCAACGCGTGGCCGATTCCCGCGGGATTTGACGTGAAGCTAGCCGCGGCGATCCCGGTTCCGTACGGCACGGCAGACGATTGCCTGTTCGAGTTCGGGCATTTGAAGAAAGGAGAGACCGTGTTGGTGCAGGCGGGAGCAAGCGGCGTCGGCGTGGCGGCGATCGAGCTTGCCAAGCGCGCAGGCGCAACCGTGATCGCTACCGCCTCCAGCGACGCGCGCCTCGAGCGCCTGAAACCGCTCGGCATGGATTACGGAATCAACTATGCCAAGGACAACGTCGCCAAGGCGGTGATGAAGCTGACCGACGGCAAGGGCGCGAACCTCGTGGTTGATCCGGTGGGCGGTTCGACACTTCAGAGCAGTATCATGTCACTCGCGTATCGCGGACGACTCTCGATGGTCGGTGCGGCGGGGCGCGAGCCGATGACAGTCGACGTGTCACCGCTGATGGCGGGAAATCGTTCGCTCACTGGAGTCTTCCTCGGCGCGGAGATCATGACCGATCGCGCGCACAACATGATCCAGCGCCTCGTCGATGAGGCCGCGCGCGGCGAATTCAAGGTCGTGATCGACAAGGAGTTTCCGCTGAAGGAAGCGGCCGCGGCACATTCGTATATCGAGAGTCGCCAGGCGGTGGGTCGCGTGCTGATGATTCCGTAGTTGGGCGCAGCCGGTCGATTCCGCCGCCCCGTCGCCAACCACTCTGATGCGCTGGCAGCGGCGCGCGTTCAAGAGCTCTCTAAGCGGCTCGGCGAATTGACCGGATTCAGCGCGTTGAACTGGGCGCACTGCGCGCGCTCGCGCTGGTGCCGTGCGGCTTGTTCGGCCAGAATATCTTCGACACCACATGGCGCGGAGATTTTGTTTTCCGCCGCGTGCCGCTCGCGCCGTAGAAGTTCCCGAGCGAGCAGTTCTTTACGCGCCTGCTCCACGAGCGGACGAGCGTGCCGATGCCCTGGCCGTACCTGATCGACGATAGCTGCGAGTTCTTCGAATGGAGCTGCGCGATTATGCGGCGGATGCCGGGCCTGCCGGTCACGGATCGCGACGTGAAGCGCACCCTCGGCAAGACCGACCGGTTCGCGATCGCACGTGCGTTGGCGCGAACCCTCGCCGCGATGCACCAACTGACGATGCCGCACCGCTTCGACGCTGATTCAAATGCGCTCCGCGTCGTGGGGCTCGAAGATCACGCGAATTGTCCGTTCATTGGAAAGTACGGCACGAGCGCTGAGCCGCCAGAGTATCGCGAGATCGTCACGACTCGGATATGGCGGATGATCGAACGCTCGCGTGCTGCGAGCGCAGCGACGAGCGATCAAATCCCTGGGCGCTCCATCCGAGGTCGCGTCGGTCGGACACCTAATCGAGCGTGCTGAGTCCGCGCTCGCCGCGCAATTTACGCCGATGCTCGTGATGGAGACTACCAGGAAGGGACGCAGGCGCTTTCCTCTCTACGTCATTCGGATCGCCTGCTGATGCGGAAATACATCCTGCGCCACGAGAGCGACGCCGCACGGAGCAGGGCGACACTCCGGCGATGGACCGAACGCTTCACGATGATTGTAGAGACGCTCGGCCGCGCGGCGTAATGAAACAGGCTGCAATCCGATCAGTCGAACAGTGACGACCGGTTACCAGGCTCACGCCCTTACGACGATGGGAAGTGGTGAATTGGACGCCTTCGCAGAACAGTCACCGCTGCGCCCTTGTGCGCAATCATCGATCTTTCCTGACGCTCCTCCATCGGCAAGTCGGCCACCTCGAATTTGATTTTCAACGGCCTCGGCAATCGAACTCGATTGGCCGGCCGACGTCCGGGGAGGGGATGGGCTGGCGAATCTTCAAGGTCGGCTTCTCTCTGACCGGAACAATATGCGCAATAGCAGTCTCTCGGTCG
>JASHPB010000316.1 GCA_030038355.1 Candidatus Binataceae bacterium | reverse complement strand
GCGTTCGCCGCGCTTCCCATCGGCAAAGCGCTGGCGGCGATCTCCGGCAGTGGCGGCATGCAGTACCGTACACTCGGCCGCACCGGAGCCCGCGTCTCGCTCATCGGCATTGGCGGCTACCACATCGGCGAGCCGCGCGACGAGCGCGACGGGATCGCGATCGTCCGCACCGCGATCGACAACGGCGTCACCTTCATGGACAACTCGTGGGACTACCATCTCGGCGAGAGCGAGCGCCGGATGGGCAAGGCGCTCGGCGACGGCTATCGCGAGAAAGTCTTTCTCATGACCAAGGTTGACGGCCGCACCCGCACCACGCTCGAGTGGCAGCTCGACGAATCGTTGAAGCGTCTCCAGACCGATCACCTTGACCTGCTGCAGATTCACGAGGTCATCCGCGACAACGATCCTGATCGCGTGTTTGGCCGAGACGGCGCGATCGAAGGACTGCTCGCGGCGAAGAAAGCCGGCAAGATTCGCTTCTTCGGATTCACCGGCCACAAGACGCCCGCGATGCTGCTCAAGATGATCCGTCTCGCCGATCAGCACGGCGTCATTTTCGACACCGTGCAGATGCCGCTCAACGTGATGGACGCGCACTACGACAGCTTCCAGCATCAGGTGATGCCCGAAGCGCTGAAACGCAACATGGGCATCATCGGCATGAAGGCCTTCGGCGACAACTTCATCCTGCAGAGCGGCACGGTCACGCCGATCGAGGCGCTGCACTACACGATGAACCTGCCGATTGGCACGCTGGTCACGGGATGCGATTGGATGGAATTTCTCAAGCAGGCGCTCGATGCGGTGAAAACGTATCGGCCGATGAGCGAGGCGCAGGTCGTCGCGATTCTGGCGAAGACTCAAGAGGCCGCGGCCAACGGGCGGTACGAATACTACAAGACGCGCGATACCTTCGACGGCACCGCGCGAAACCTCAGATGGCTCGGATGAAGTAGCTACTCAGTGATGATTGGATTTCGCTGGAAATGAGATCGAAGTCAGATGCGACTGAGTATTTGGTGCAGACCTCTTCGACGTCGTGCTTCGCAGATTGAGCGTCACCCACTTCTCCGATTTGCCGCGAGTGTTGGCCGCGCTGATCAAAACCGGATAGTCACCAGCGCTCGGTGCCGTTCCAAAGATGATTCCGGTGTGCGGATCGATTTGCATGCCGGTCGGAAGGCCCCGCGCCGCATAACTCGTCGCGCCGTCGCTCGTGGGCACCTGGCAGAAATCGCCCGCAGCACACACGATTCGTGATGCGAGAATATTCGGCCGACCGTTCTCGCCAATCGCGGGAGACGAGCCCCCGAACACCGCCTGCAGCGCGTAGAATCCCGCGCGTGCGGTCAGCACGTCAGCACCACCGTTCAACCATCCCGAATCGCCGACGCCCGTGAGCACGGGGGCGTCGGGACGGCCCGCATTGATGCTGGCCTTCTTCCCGCTGCACAAGACGACCGGGCTCTTGGAACTCGCGCAACTCGAGATGCGATCGGGGCTCGGCGCGGCAGACATCAGGCCGAACCATTCTTCGTCCCAATAGCTGGTAAAGCCCTTGCCCGGTTCGCCGAAAGAAAACTCTTTCGTCAGGATGGTCGTGTCATGCGATGCCCAGGTCTCAGGCCGCCGCTGTGCTTCCTTCCACCATTCGTCCTGCAGCTCGAACACGTATCCGCCCGAAAGGATGCCGCCATTCGCCGTCGATAGCTGCGATTGAGCGCCGTACATATCGGTCGCAATCTGCGAGATCATTTTTGCGGCACGATAACCCGGCGCGCCATGAAACGCTCCCGGCACTCCCGGACTCGCCGTTACCCACGATGAATTGGGCGGCGGCGGAGGTTGGCCCGTGCGAGTGCGAGTCGAGACCGGCGCGCCCCACTCAGTCAGGATCAGGGGCTTGGGTTTCGGATTAGCTGATGCGTTTCCGACCGCGACACCGTTAGTGTAGTTGCCCTCGACTATCCATTTTTTGAAATTCGCAATGTCTTCACTCTCAGGTCTCCGGTACGCGTTGAATCCCCACACGTCGAGTGCATAGACGTCGGCCGGATACGCGCGGCGCCGTTTTGCCGATGAACAATCGATGCCCGCATTTTTGCCGTCGAGATCGACGCAGACCGGAACGGTTCGTCCATCAGGATGCGCGTCAGCGGCGCTGGCGAAAGTGAGCAATGGCCTGAGCAGCATCGGCGTTACCTGCCAGGGATAATCGGCGAACGCCGACATAGTCAGTTTTCCCGGTGCGTAAAATTTGACGATTGAGTTGAGATGATCGAGGTACCGCCAGTACTCGAGGTAGCGATCCGTTCCGCGTTCAAACGGCAGATTCGTTTCGTTGCCGATTGCGAATCCAAGCACGGCGGGATGATAACCGTAGCGTTGTGCCAGCCACTTGGTAGTAAGTTCAATATATCTTTGTTCGTCACGCCGGGAGGTGCGATCGGAGTTAGTACTCGGAAATCCGGTCCAGGGATCGACTGAGATTCCGATCACTACATAAATGGGATTTATGCCGTGGTTCCAGCATAGATCGAGGAACTGATCACCGCCGTCGTGCGCCGGAAAGTGCGCGAACCCGGGGGGCGCGTCGTGGGCGCCGAATCGCTCCCGCGGCCCCACGCTCCAGTCGAGCGAACGCCACTTCGAGTAGTCGGCCGGTGTCGTCGGCAGCCACTTCCACCACGCGTAGGTGCGGATACTGTTGGCGCCGAGCTGGCGAACGTAACCGTCCGGCAGGGCAATTCGCGAATCGTCGTAGGTGCTGCCCCACAGATCGCGCATCCAGATGAGGCCGTAAGTGAGATGCGCCGGATCGCCCCAGAAATAGTCAGTGCCCGGCAGTGTGAGGGCCGCATCGTCGATCGGCCGCGGCGAGTAATCGACGCCCTTGATGACAAAAGGCGCGGGCGCGCCGTGGTTAATCGAGAGCAGGATCGTTTTGTGGTCGTTCGCCACCGTCCATGTGGTGTTGGACGATTCTGGCGCGAGATATTGGACTGCGGACGCGCTGCCGCGACTCAACGTGATGGTGAGCGCCAGAAGCAATATCAGGGCGCCAAGTGCTCTCAATGGAAGTGTTATCCGTTTCTCAAACTGGGGCGTTGACTCGATTACCAGCCGCGTGGTTGATGCGGCTAAGGTTGCGCTCGATAGTAAACGGAGTGTCGCCCTGAGTCACGCGCAAATGCAGTGACGATAGTGACTAGGCGGCGCGTCCGATGTTACTCTTTCGGGGCGAAGGATTTCGTCTCGTGTTCGACTACCGATCTCTGGCGCCGCTGAACGCGATTCTGAACGGAGCCGCGGCGGTGCTGCTGCTCGCGGGGTTCGTCTTCATCAAGCAGCGCCGCGTCCGCGCGCATCGCGCATGCATGATCGCCGCGATCGTGATGTCGGCGGCGTTTCTCACTTCCTACCTGGTGTTTCACTATCACGTCGGCGACGTGCGCTTCAGCGGGCAGGGCACGATTCGGCCGATTTACTTTTCGATTTTGATTCCGCACATCATCCTCGCGGGCGTGATCGTGCCGCTGGCGATCGGGACGATCTGGCTCGCCCTTCGTGGCAATTTCATCCGGCATCGCCGGATCGCGCGGTGGACCTGGCCGCTCTGGATGTACGTTTCGATCACGGGCGTGATCGTTTATTTCCTGCTCTACCAGATCTACACGCCGATCTATCCGCCGTCTGGTCCACCCGTCGCGGTCGCTTCGACAACTAATCGCTAGAAGAAAAGCGGGGCCGCGCCCGTCACGGCGCAGCCTCACCACGGATCGTGTCAGGCTTTGGCGCTCGGACGACTCGATACCGCCTGATGCCATCGCGCGAGGTTCTTTTGCTCGGGCAGGATTTTGATCGCGGTGGTGCGGCCGAAATCGATGCCGATGAGCGCCGTGATGTCGGCAATAGTGTAGCGGTTGCCTGCGATGAACTCGCGGTTGGCCAGCTCCTCGTTGAGCCATTCGAGGCGCTTCAGCGCGGCCGCGTGACAAAGCTCGCCGTACTCCTTCACTTGTGGAATGCGGCCCTTGAAGAAGTCGCTGGTGTTGCGGAATGCGCCGGCGGTGTTGGCCAGTACTTCGAACTCCATCCGCCGGTTCCACATCTCGACGCTCGCCATCTCGAGCGCGCTCTTGCCGAAGAGGTTGGGCTCGGGATGCAGCTCCTCGAAGTAGCGGCAGATCGCGACTGACTCGGCGATACGCGTGCCGTCATCGAGTTCGAGTACGGGCAGCCCGCCCATCGGATTGATCTTCAGGAACTCGGGTTTGCGGTTTTCACCGGTCCCGATGTTGACCTGATGGTAGGGGACGGTGATGCCTTTTTCCGCAAGGAAAACGCGGACACGGCGCGGATTGGGGGCTTGCGTGAATTCATAGATTTTCATGACGGTTGCAATTTAAAACCGTCATGGCGTCCCCGTCAATCCCGCGCAGTTTCCTGGGCCGTCACCGCGAGCGCATTGAGTCGGCGAACCAGCTCGACGGGTCTTGGACGCACCGACGGTGCCGGAACCAGTGAGTGCGCGAAGCGCTTTCCTTCTTGGCGAGGGACGCTATGGGCCCACTTTCCGGTAGCCGCGCCCGCGTCAAACGCGCCGTCCTGCGCGATCATTCGACTAGGCTCGCAGACTCGTTTCGCTTCGCGGTGACCGAGCAGGGTTCGCTCTGACCCTCGAAATCCTTGCTTGCCAACGTCTTCAAAGGCTCTTCCGAGCCTTCCGAACTCTTGAGAAACGCTGAGACTAAGCGCTCGCGCTCGACCGCGATGATACCGCGTCGTACCAGCGCGCGAGCTCCCGGTGCGCGGGATCGAGCTTCAGCACCTCAACCTGGCGGCCGAAGTCGATCGTGACCATGGCCGTGATGTCCGCGATCGTGAAGCGCGGCCCGGCGACGAACTCGCGGCCGGCGAGCTGCTGGTTCGTCCACGCGAGCTGCTCGACGATCGCGTCCCGCTGAAACTCCGCATAGTCCTTGATTTGCTTCTTGATCCGGGCGGCGGCGAGCGGATGCCCATGCTGGAAAGCCTGCAGCACGCGGATGTAAAGGTTGAGCTCGATGCGCCGCTCCCACATCAGTATGGTCGCCTGCTCGCGCGGGTCGCGGCCCAGCAGATTAGGCTCCGGCTTGAGCCGCTCCAGGTAGAGTGCGATCGCGTCGGACTCGGCGAGGTAGCTGCCATCGTCGAGTTGCAGCACCGGCACGCCACCCGCGGGATTGATCGCGAGGAACTCCGGCGTGCGCGCCTTGCCCGAGAGGATGTCAACCTGCTCGGACGGGATTGAGAGGCCTTTCTCGGCGGCGAAGATGCGCACCCGCCGAGGACTCGGGGCTCGGGTGAAATCGTAAAGTTTCATGGTGAAACCAGTTAAGGTTTCCCCGAGCTACCAATCCAGAGACCAGTTTATGGAAATTCGCTGGTGCCACTTTCGTGCGCGCGCCCGCGCGCCCGCTTCAGCTACTTGAGATTCTCGCGGAACAGTTTCAACGAATGCGACCAGGCGTCTTTGGCTTCAGCCGCGCGATACACGTCTGAGCGCGTGTCATTGAAAAATCCGTGCGAGCATCCCTTGTAGATTTTCACCTCGCCCTTCTTGCCGACTTTTTTCAGTTCGTCGGCGAGGCGGTCAACATCCTTCATCTGGATCCATCCGTCGTTCTCGCCGTAGGCATAGAACACCGGACAGTTGAGATGCTTGAGGGTGTCGCTCGACGGGATTTCGCCGTAGAAGGGCGCTGCGGCGGAAATCTCCTTCGATTCACACGGCAGCGCGAGCGCATAGCTGCCGCCCATGCAGAAGCCGATCACGCCGATTTTCGACGACTTGGTGGAGGCTTGCGCGCGGATCCACGCTACCGTCGATTGGAGGTCGGCGAGACCGTCTTCCTTTTTTAGCCCGCTCATCAGCTGGCCGGCGGTATTCGCGTCGCTCGCGACTTTGTGGCCCTGGCGCGAGTACAGGTCGGGCGCGATCGCGAAGTAGCCTTCACCCGCGAAACGCTGGGCGACGTCGCGGATGTGGTCGTTGAGCCCCCACCATTCCTGCACCACGATAACCACAGGATGCGTTTCAGCGCCCCGAGGCTCTGCGACGAACGCTTTGATTGCACAGGCCTTCCCCTTGAAGTTGACATCGCGAGTTGCGACCGCTTCAGAAGCCATCGTGACACCTCCGTGGTTGAATCAGCCAAGGCCGGAGCGCGTTTCCATTAACATCCAGTCACTCTGCCGCAGCGACCGGTATAAACCCGACCGTGCCGTTCTTCAGCCTGATTTGCAAATAATCGCCGGCGATGCCGGTGACGTGAACATACTTTTTGCTCCGCACCTGCGCGACAACGGCGCTGCTCTGATCCGGCCCCTGATAGACAGCAGAGTCCTTGGTCAACAGGAAGAGTTTGTTGAGTGGCTTGACCTTGGGAGCATAGGCGCCGCCCACCGCGGCCATCGACGCGCCTGCCGCCGGCGGACCGCCCTCACCCGCCGCTCCGCCTCCTGCCGCCGCCGCAGCACTGGCGCCACCGCCGCCTGCAGGAGTTTCCGTCGCTGCTGGACCGGCAGGAGTGACGTCGGTCGCGACGGAGGGTGCGCCGCCGGCCGCTGAGGACTCCGCCGCTTCTCCTGGAGCCGTGAGCTTGGGATCCAGGGCACGTGCCTCATCGTACTCGGCCTTGGCCTCATCGGCGCGATTCGGAATCGAGTTGAGCAGATTGGCGAGGGCGTAGTGAGCCTGCGCATTCTTGGGATCGAGCCCTATCGCGGTGCGAATCTCATCCTCCGCATCTCTCGTTTTGTTCTCCTTGACCAGCGACTCGGCGAGATCGAGGTGAAATTGCGGACGCTCCTCCTCGAGCGCGACCGCGGCGCGATACTGGTTTTCGGCCAGCGGATATTGATCCTGATCCATGTAGAGATTGCCGAGCGCCACATGCGTTGCGGCGTTCTTGGGATCGAGATCAAGCACCTTCATGAACTCGACCTGGGCGGGTCCCGGCTTGTGCTCGAAGATGTAAAGGTTACCGAGCGCGATGTGAGTGCGCGGATCGTTGGGCGCGGTCCGCACGGCGTCATTGTAGTCCTTTTCTGCTTCGTTGAGCTGCCCCTTTTGCATCGCAGCGTCGCCCGCGGCCAATTGGTCGTCGACGCCACCACGATGGCATCCTTGAGCAAGCGACAACGCGGCGAGCGCTACCGCAGCGCCTATCCATGGCGTTACGGTCGGTATCATCTTCACCATCCGAGGCTCCTGTTTAGGGGGGAACTGACACCCGCTTCCTGGCCTGAACCGGCCGCAGATCTTTACGATAGTATGTTGGAGACGTAGCCGGAATGATGTCAAGCTAGTTGACCGCAGCGCACGACTCTGCGGCGTTGAAGGTCTGGATCAATGGCAGCAATAGAGCCCTCGCATCTGGTGGTGCAGGGAAAGCAGGCGCGTGTCTGGCGCGGTGGTCGCGGTGACGCTCTTCTTCTGCTTCACGCGGGAGGCGGCGAGGCGCGCGCTTGCTGGAGTCGCGTGTGGGAGAACCTGGCCGATGACTTCGAGGTCATCGCGCCGGATTGGCCGGGGTTCGGCGAATCGGAGCCGATGCCGCGGACCACCTACGACGACCTGGCGCGGTGGGTCGAGGATCTTCGTATCGCGCTGAAGCTGAAGCGAATTGCCATCGCCGGCAATTCATTCGGCGGGACGACGGCGCGCTTGTATGGGGCCGCGTATCCGGCGCGCAGCAGCCGACTGATTCTTATCAACGGCGGCGGCTATCTGCATCCCGCCAGCGGACGCCTCCCGGCCGGCGCGAGCCTGACGCCGAAGCCGGGGATGACGCCCGATGAATTCTTTCGCGAGATGCTGATATTGATGTTTCACGACCAGAGCCTGCTCACGCCCGAGATGATCGCGGAGCAAAGCGCCGGCAGCACGAGGATCTTTGCCATCTTGGGGCAGGCGATCATGGGCCCCGCGCCGTCGGCGATCACCCCGCGCGCGCCGACTCTCGTGCTGTGGGGCGAAGGCGATCGCTATGTACCGCCGTCGAGTGGCGAGCAGGTTGCCGCCGAACTGCCGAATGCTGAGTTTCGGCTCATTGCCAACGCGGGTCATATGCCGCAAATCGAGCGTCCCGACGCGGTAATCGATGCGATGCACGAATTTCTAACGCGTTGAAAGGTCTCTAACTGGCAGCCCATTTTCTTCGCGTTGGATGGCGTAGGACCGTAGGTTATAAGAGAGACGCCTGTGCGTTGGATTCTGATCGTCGCCAAAGAACTCGAGCACGCCAAATCCCGGCTCGGCGCGGCGCTGCCGCCCGAGGAGCGGCGCCTGCTGGCGGATGCGATGTTCAACGACGTGATGGCAGCCGCGCTCGCGTCGGCGCGGGCGGACCGCATCGCGGTGGTGACCTCGGATGGCGCGCTGCTTGCTCGTGCCGAAGCGCTGGGTGCGCTTCCAATCGACGAGAAATTCCCGCGTGGACTCAATGTGGCGGTAGCGCTCGGCACGCGAGAGCTTGCAATGCATGGCGCCGATACAATATGCACGTTGCTTTCGGATATTCCGCTGGTGACGGGTGACGATATCGACGCGGTGTTGGATACGATGCGACCGGGGCCTTCAGTGGTACTGGTACCGTCGCGCGATTTCTCTGGAACGAATATCATCGCGCGATCACCGGGGGATATTATCGCGACCCGTTTTGGAACGATGAGCCTGGTCAAACACCTCGAAGATTGCCGCCGCCGCGGCGTCGCTTGCGAAATTCTGCGCCTTCAGCGCCCGGCGCTCGATCTTGACCTGATGGCCGATCTCGCGGAGTTTGTTAGCACGGCCGCGCCCACCCATACTCTCAATCAGTTGGCACGCCTCGGAATTGGACCTCACTGACACTCAGACCGAATCGATGTCGATTGCCGGCTTGATCGAGCGCATCGGCGCTCTTGTGATCGACGGTATCACCGACCTTGGTGATTTCGTCCTGTTCCTGATCTACTCGCTGCTCTACATCTTTTTGCCGCCGTACAAGCCGCGGCTCTGGATCCGCCAGATCCGAATTATCGGCGCCGAGTCGATCCTGTTGATTGGACTTATCGGCGCGTTCACCGGCATGGTGCTTGGCCTGCAAGGATACAACACGCTGCATCGCTTTGGCGCAGCCGGCGCGCTCGGCACTCTGGTCGCGCTCGCCCTGGTGCGCGAGTTGGGCCCGGTGCTTGCCGCGCTGATGGTGGCGGCGCGCGCGGGTTCCGCGATGGCGGCGGAACTCGGCTCGATGCAGGCGACCGAGCAAGTCGACGCGCTGACCGTGATGGCGATCAACCCCGTGCAGTACCTCGTCTCGCCGCGGATGCTGGCCGGAATCGTCAGCTTTCCGCTACTGACGACGATCTTCGACGTAATCGGAATCTACGGCGGCTTCGTAGTCGGCGTCGGTCTGATGGGCGCGTCGAAAGGGCCGTACTTCAGCGGCATCGCGAGCAACATGGACTCGCACGACATCGCGATCGGGCTTTGGAAGTCGCTCGTGTTCGGCGTGATTGTGATGTGGGTCTGCTGTTACAAGGGCTATAACGCGGAGCGCATGGCGACCGGTGTGAGCCGCGCCACGACCGAAGCGGTGGTCCTTTCGAGCGTTCTGATCCTCGCCTTCGACTATATTATAGGTGCGATTCTTATCTGAGCTGATGGCCACTAACGCGAGCACATCGAACGGCATGCCCCCTAATGAGATCGAGGTGCGCGATCTATGTCGCCGCTTTGGCCGCCAGGAAGTGCTGCGGCATCTCGATCTGGAGATTGCGCAGGCACAGATCACGACCATTGTTGGACCATCCGGATGCGGCAAGACGGTGCTGCTGAAGCATCTGAATCTCCTCCTTCGCCCCGACTCCGGCACGATCACGATTGAGGGCGTCGAAGTGACCCGGCTCGGGAATCGCGCGCTCGACGCGGTACGCGAGAAATTCGGCATGTTGTTCCAGGCGGGAGCGCTGTTCGATTCGATGTCCGTTTTTGACAACGTCGCGTTTCCTCTGGTCGAGAAAACCAATCTCAAGAGCGACGAGATAACCGCGCGCGTGAATGAAACGCTGGCCGCGGTCGGCCTCGACGGGATGGGCGACAAGTATCCGTCGGAGATGAGCGGCGGGATGCAGAAGCGGGCGGCACTCGCGCGCGCGCTCGTGCGGCGGCCGAGGATCCTGATGCTGGACGAGCCGACCACCGGCCTCGATCCGACTCGCACCGGCGCGATTCACGAACTGATCCGCTCAACCCAAAAGAACTTTGACTTGACCGTGGTGATGGTAAGTCACGACGTGCCGGCGGTTTTCCAGATCTCCGACCGAGTCGCATTTCTCAATCACGGCGAGACCCATCTGCACGGCACGGTCGAAGAAGTGATGGCGGCCGAGGATGCTGTATTCAAGCGTTTTCTCGCGGGACGCGCTGCCGGCGATGACGACGGCGCTTCTCTAGCGGGATAGGAAACAACCATGTACGCAAGCCGCTCCACCCAATTCATCGTCGGGATTTTCGCGATCCTGGGAATCGCTGCACTGATCATCCTGGCGCTCTCGCTCGGCAAGATTCCCATCCTGCCGCAGCCCGGCTACACCCTGTACGCCAACTTCGACAACAGCTCGGGGCTGAAGCCCGGTGACGCCGTCGATATTGCGGGCGTCAAAGTCGGCAAGGTCACATCGATCAACTACGAGAATTTCCGCTCGCATGTTGCGATGTTCATTGACCAGGGCGTCGAAGTCGACAAGGACGCCATCGCGGGAATCAAGACCGAGGGACTGCTCGGCAACCGCTTCGTCTCGATAGCGCTCGGTCCGAGCGACAAGATGCTTGCCAATCATGATACCATCGTGCAGACCGAATCTTCGTTCATCCTCGAGGACGCAATCGGACAACTAATCAACAACATCGGCAGCGGCGGCGGAGGCGGCGGCAAGGACGCGGACAAAACGGAAAAGGCATCAGGCTCGTGTCCCTGCGGCGCGCAGAGCGATCAGATCGGCCAGCCGCCCGGCGCGTCGAACCCCTCGGCTGTGCCGCACAAAGCTCGATAGCGCAAACCTCGGCAGCACGATAAGAGAGTGTGATCAGATGAAAGCAGAGAACTTAGACAACATAACGCGTGTGAGAGTCGTCAGGATGCGGACGCGGGTGTGGAACGCGATGATGATGGCTGTCGCGGTTGCGCTCCTTGCCGGGACGATGGCATCGCGCGCATTTGCCGACGAGCCGATGGGCGTCGTTAAAGGCACCGTCAACCAGGCCCTCGATGTGCTCCGCGACAGGCAGGCGCCGTTGGCGCAGCGTCAGGAGCAACTCCGCCAGATCGTGTCTGCGAGCTTCGATTTCAAGGAGATGGCGCGCTCGGCGCTCGGCTATCATTGGCGGCAGCTCTCGCCCGCGCAGCAGGACGAGTTCACCAAGACTTTCGTTGCATTCATCGAGGATTCGTACCTTGGCAAGCTCAATGAGTTCACCAATCAGCAGGTAGATTTCACTACGACCAAGAGTCTCGGTCAGGGCTATGCACAGGTGAACACCAATATTGTTAAGCCAGGCAGCAGCGAAGACCCGACAAAGCTTAACTTTCTGCTGGAGCAGGAAGGATCGACGTGGAAAATCTATGACGTGACGGTTGACGCCATTAGCATCATCGCGAATTATCGTAACCAATTTAATCGCGTCATGAATAACAAAGGTTACGATACGCTGATAAGCGACCTCAAGAGTAAACAGGCCGCGCTTGAGGCCTCACTCGGTACCCGTTGATTCGTAGCGTTGGAATCGTTAGTGGCAGCACGCTAGCCTATTTGGCCGGCGCCCTACCAGACAGCCTGGTTAGCGCGTGAATCTCCGGCTGCGCGGCAAATTTCGAGGACAGGGAGACCCCCCAAATGGAACGACTCAAACTGGCCACGACGCCGAACGCGCTTTGCGCCTTGGTGGCCGCGGCATTCCTAAGCGGTTTCTGCTTCGCCTCCCCGGCGTTCAGCCAGGACATAGCGCCCCTTGGACAGAACCCGATTTCTAAACAACAGGCTGAGGGAAAGCCACTGCCGGGCGAGAATAACGAGGTCACGCCCGACCCACTGAACGGCTTCAACGAGGCCATGTTCAGCTTCAATCTTAAGCTCGACGATTGGGTGCTCCATCCCGTGGCTTCGGGGTGGGCATACATCACGCCCGAGCCGGTGCGCACGGGCGTGGGCCACTTCTTCGACAACGTCGACGTGATTCCGCGTTTCGCGAATAACGTCTTCCAGCTCAAGATGGCTGAGGCGGGAGTAGAACTGGCGCGCTTTGGAATCAACAGCACGCTCGGCGTCGCGGGATTTTTCGACCCGGCGCAGGCCTGGTTCGGGCTGAAGGAGCACGATAATGACTTCGGCCTGACGCTGCGCTACTGGGGAGCGCCGACTGGCCCTTACCTGATGCTGCCGTTCTTCGGGCCTTCGACGATTGGCGATACTGTCGGCAAAGTTGCCGACGGTGCAATGAACCCGATGAGCTACCTGCTGCCGTGGTACGTATCGCTATCAGCCGAAACCGGATGGCGCGTCGGTGAGGCGATTAACTATCGCGCGCAACACCTGAACATGTTCGAAGAGGCCGACCGCTACGCAATCGACCTCTACGGCGCGGTGCAGGATGCCTACCTCCAGACGCGCGATAACAAGGTGAAACAGCTTCACGAGGAAGAGTGGTAAACTGAGATAGTTCCGAAGCGTGGTGCGCCGCGCGGCTCCGATGCCCGCGGCGCGCTTCCTCATAGTGACTGCTCAAGTCCCGATGACGTTATCGCCTTCGGAGGGTACGTTGACAGCGCTCCTGCGGTCGGATACTTAAACTTGTTCCGGTTATTTCTATGTTCGCAATCGTAAGAACTGGCGGTAAGCAGTATCGCGTCGCCGTCGGCGATCAAATCACGGTGGAACGCCTCGAGGGCGAAGTCGGCGCTGAAGTCGCCCTCGCCGACGTGCTCGCTCTCGGTGGCGAGGTGCCCAAGGTCGGCACTCCGACCGTGCCCGGCGCCTCGGTGACTGCAAAGATTGTACAGCAGCCGCGCGGCGCAAAAGTTATCGTCTTCAAGAAGAAACGCCGCAAGAACTATCGGCGCAAGCGTGGCCATCGCCAGGAACTGACCGTGCTCAAGATCCAGCGCATTCTGGCCGACGGCGCAGAGCCCGTCGCCTCAAGCTCGAGCGAACCCGCGGCCGAAACGCCGCCTAACCAGGAGTAACGCCGTGGCTCACAAGAAAGGCCAAGGCTCTACGCGCAACGGCCGCGACAGTCCCGGACAACGTCGCGGAATCAAGATTTACGATGGCCAGATCGTGAAAGCCGGCAATATTCTCGTGCGCCAATGCGGCACCCGGATTCATCCCGGCCGCAACGTCGGTCTTGGCCGCGACTACACGATTTACGCGCGTATCGATGGTGTGGTTAAGTACGAACCGCGCGGCGAGAAGCGGCAGGTCAGCGTCGAACCGCGACCGACCGAGCAAAATTCCGCCGCCGGGGCCGATGCGTAGCCACTAGCGCATCCGATTTGAAACGCTAAAAGCCCCGCGGCGTGCCGCGGGGCTTTTTTGTGGCCGTCAACTTTTTCGCCGACACGGAGGATTAGACATGCGACTAGGACTCGTTACCGGCTATTCGGGCGCCCAGATGGGCATGCCTATGGACGTCATCCTCGAGGCCGAGAAGTCCGGCTTCGATTCGGTCTGGACCGCGGAGGCATACGGTTCGGACGCGATCGTACCGCTCACCTGGATCGCCGCGCTTACCAAGAAAATTCGCCTCGGCACCGGAATCGTGCAGATGCCGGCGCGAACACCCGCGATGACGGCCATGACGGCGATGACACTCGACGCGCTCTCCGGCGGCCGCTTCATCCTCGGCATCGGCCCTTCGGGTCCCCAGGTGGTCGAAGGATGGCATGGCGTGCCGTACGGCAAGCCTCTCCAGCGCACCCGCGAGTACATCGATATCGTGCGGAAGATCCTCGCGCGTGAGGAACCCGTCGAGCATCACGGTAGCGAGTTCAACATTCCTTACACTGGTCCTGGCGCGAGCGGTCTTGGCAAGCCGCTCAAGAGTATCCTCCACGGCCGCAAGGACTTGCCGATCTACACCGCGTCGATCAGCCCCAAGGGAATCGCGCTCGCCGCGGAAATCGCCGACGGCGTCATCCCCGTTTGGATGAATCCGGAGCGATGGGACATCTACGACGCGCCGCTGAAGGAAGGCTTCGCGCGCACTGGCGGAAAGAAGTCGCTCGCAGATTTCGACGTTGCGCCCTTTGTGAGCTGCGTGATGGGCAACGATATCGAGAAGTGCCGGATGCCCATTCGCGCCATGCTCGCGCTGTATATCGGCGGGATGGGTGCGCGGCAGAAGAACTTCTACAACGACTACGCCAAGCGCCTGAACTACGAAGGCGAGGCGGCGAAGATCCAGGATTTGTATCTCACCGGCAAGAAGAACGAGGCGATGGCGCTGGTGCCGAACAAGCTGATCGACGAAGTCGCGCTGGTTGGACCGAAGGAGCGCATCAAGGAGCGCCTCGCGGCGTGGAAAGCCTCGCCGGTGAAGACGATGCTGATAAACACGAACTCGATCGAGACCGTGCGCGCCCTCGCCGACCTCGCGCCGTAGGACGAGCGGTCGTGCCCGAACCGCCATGCGATTTATCGACGAAACCCGCATCTTCGTGCGCGCCGGCAAAGGCGGTGACGGCGCGATAGCGTTCCTGCGCGAGAAGTACCGGCCCTTCGGCGGGCCCTCGGGGGGCGACGGCGGCAACGGCGGCAGCGTAATCCTCCGGGTCGACGAAGGTCTCTCGACGCTCCTCGATTTCAAGTATCAGCCGCGCCTTATCGCGCGCGACGGCGAGCCGGGCCGCGGCAAGCAGCAATACGGGCACGCGGGCGCTGATCTCGTCGTGCGAGTGCCGCCGGGGACCGTCGCGATCGACGATGAATCAGGCGATGTGCTCGCCGATCTCGTCATTCCCGGCTCGACGGAGGTGATCGCGGCGGGTGGACGCGGCGGCCAGGGCAACATGCATTTCGTCACCTCGACGCGCCGCGCGCCGCGAATCGCGACTCCCGGCATTGCAGGCGATCAGCGATGGGTCCGGCTCGAGCTGCGCCTCGTCGCCGAGGCGGGCCTCGTCGGCCTGCCCAACGCCGGCAAATCGACCTTGCTGCAGGCGCTCACCGCGGCGCGTCCGAAGATCGCGCCGTATCCGTTCACAACGCTCGCGCCGAATCTAGGCCGCGTGATGGTTTCCGACGACGAGAGCTTCGCCATTGCCGACATCCCGGGGCTAATCGATGGCGCCCATCTCGGCCACGGCCTCGGCATTCGCTTTCTGAAGCATCTCGCGCGCACCCGTCTTCTGGTCTATGTCCTGGACGTTGCGGACAAGCCGCTCGGCGCTTTCAATACTGTGCGCGGAGAGATCAAGGCTTTCGACGCCGAGCTGCTCGCGCGCCCGGCGCTCATCGCCCTCAACAAGATTGACCTGCTCACAGCCGACGATGTCCTTTACGCGGCACGTGAAGTCTCGGCTGCGACCGATCTCGAAGTGCTGTCTATTTCCGCCGATAAGGGGCTCGGCCTCGCGCCCCTCGTAGCGCGCGTCGCCGCGATGCTCGGCGAGGCGGAGCAACCTTCCCCATGTCCCACCTGACCTACAAGGCCGAGATCGTCAGACGAGCACGCCGCGTCGTGGTCAAGGTCGGGAGCGCGGTGGTCTCGGACGAGAGCGGGCTTCGCGCCGAGGTGATGAACGGGCTCGCCGCGCAAATCCAAGCCGCGGTTGCCTCGGGCCGCGAGCTCGTTCTCGTTTCGTCCGGTGCAATCGCCGCCGGCCGCGCCAAGCTCGGCCGCCTCGGCGGGTCCTCGATCGCCGAGCGTCAGGCCGCGGCCGCGACCGGTCAGCTCGAGTTGATGTCCGAATGGGCGCGCGCCTTCGCGGGGCATCAACGCACCGTTGCGCAGATTCTGCTGACGCATCAGGATCTTGCTGAGCGCAAGCGGCGCAGCAACGCGGCGCAGACAATTGCCGCCTTGCTCGAAGCCGGAGTGATTCCGATCATCAACGAGAACGACACCGTCGCGGTCGAGGAAATCCGCGTCGGCGACAACGACGAATTGTCCTCTCTCGCGGCGAGTCTTGTGCAGGCGGAACTGCTGCTCATCCTGAGCGATGTGCCCGGAGTTTTGACCGGCGATCCGCGCAAGCGCCCCGACGCGCGCCTGGTGCCGCTAATCACCGATGCGGAGGCCGGCATGCGCGGGCTCGTGGCGGAGAACGCGGGACCCCTCGGCAGCGGCGGGATGGCGACCAAGCTGAAGGCGGCGCGGCAGGCCGCGCGCGCCGGAATCGCGACCATCATCGCACCCGGCCGCGAGCCCGAGTCGATCAGCGCAGCGCTCGATCCGGCGCGCGAAATCGGTACGCTGATCGTGCCGGCAGAAATCCGCATGAAGAGCCGCAAGCATTGGATCGCGTTTGCGCTGCGCCCCGCGGGCGAGCTTTCGGTCGATCGCGGCGCGGTCGAGGCGCTCCGCACCAAGGGTCGCTCGCTGTTGCCGTCGGGGGTACGCGCGGTGCGCGGTGAGTTCGGCGGCGGCGACTGCGTGAGCTTGCTCGATCCCGACGGCGTCGAGTTCGGCCGCGGTCTCGTCAACTATCCGGCCGCCGACGTGCAGAAGGTGGCGGGGCGCCGCTCGACGGAGATTCCCGCACTGCTCGGCTACAAAGTCGCCGACGAGATTATCCATCGCGACAACTTCGTTCTGCTCGAGGAAATCGGATGACGCTCGAAGACGAAATTGTCGGAGTGTTGAAGCGCGCGCGCGTCGCGGCGCATCCGATGTCGCTCGCGACTACCGAGCAGAAGAACGCGATGCTCAGGCATCTGGCGAGCGCCATTCGCTTGAACGAGAGTGCGATTCTCGCCGCGAACGCCTCCGATCTGCGCCGCGCCGAAAAGGCTGGCCGCACGGGAGCGTTTCTCGAGCGCCTGACCCTCAACGCCGCGCGGGTCACCGCGATGGCGAAGTCGGTCGAGCAAATCGTCGCGTTGCCCGATCCGGTGGGCGCCGTGCTCGAGGAATTCACGCGACCCAACGGACTTCGCATCAGCAGGGTGCGCGTACCACTCGGCGTGATTGCGATTATCTACGAGTCGCGGCCCAATGTGACGATCGACGCGGGCGCGCTCGGCTTTAAGTCGGGGAATGCGATTGTGTTGCGCGGCGGGCGCGAGGCGCTCGACGCCAACTCGTGCCTCGCGGACTTGATCTCAGCGTCGCTGCAGCATTGCGGCTTGGATGAGGACGCGGTGACGTTGATTCGAAATCCCGATCGCCAAGCGATCCAGGTCATGAAGCGGCGGCCCGATCTGATCGAGGTCATCATTCCGCGCGGCGGCAAGGCGCTGAAAGACGCGCTCGAAGGATCCGCCGTGCCGTTGATGCCGCATTACGACGGTATCTGTCACACCTACGTCGACAAATCTGCCGACCTCGCGATGGCCGCCGATATCTGCTTCAACGCCAAATGCTCGCGTCCCTCGGTCTGCAACGCGATGGAGAACCTGGTTGTGCATTGCGCGATCGCGGAGAAATTCCTGCCGATGATCGCGGAGCGGATGGTGGTGGCGGGCGTGGAGCTGCGCGGCGACTCGCGCGTGCTGAAAATTCTGCCGAAGGCGCGGCCCGCATCCGACACGGAATTCGATACCGAATACCTCGACTTGATTCTTTCGATCGCGGTGGTCGATTCGCTCGACGAGGCGATCGCCTTTATCGAGCGCCACGGGTCGCATCTGGCCGACGCTATAGTGACGGCCGACGAAACCGCGGCGCGGCGCTTTGAACGAGAGGTCGATTCCGCTACCGTTTACGTCAACGCGTCGACCCGTTTCACGGACGGATTCGAGTTCGGGTTCGGCGCCGAAACCGGCATATCAACGAACCGCCTGCACGCGCGCGGTCCGATGGGACTGAACGAGCTGACTACTTACAAGTACGTGATCCACGGCACGGGGCAGGTACGGAACGTTTAGGCCGCAGTCATCAGATTGGGCGGGTTAGATGCGGGTAGGACTGTTCGGCGGAAGTTTCAATCCGATCCACTTTGGTCACCTGCGCGCGGCGGAAGAGGTGCGCGAGGCGCTCGAGCTCGATCTGGTGTATTTCATCCCGGCCGCGTCGCCGCCGCACAAACCCGAAGGCGATCTCGCGCCGGCCGAGCATCGGCTGACGATGGTGCGGCTCGCGACCAAAGGCAATCGCCACTTCATGGTGTCGGATATCGAGGTCCGGCGTACCGGCCGTTCGTACACCATCGAGACCGTGCGCTTCTTCC
Source organism: Candidatus Binataceae bacterium (assembly GCA_030038355.1). Classification (GTDB taxonomy): domain Bacteria; phylum Desulfobacterota; class Binatia; order Binatales; family Binataceae; genus JASHPB01. Next base: position 3,640 of record JASHPB010000316.1, on the reverse strand, counting down.
TCGCGACGCTTCGTAAGCCTTGCACGCTCTACCTGATGATGGGGTTGGATCAGTTCCTGGAGTTCGAGACCTGGCGCGAGGCGGACGAACTCGTGAAGCTCACCAATATCGTTGTTCACACACGTTTAAACGAATCTGAACCGGGGCCACCCAAGATCTCAGTTGCCGCCCTCGATCGCTTTGGCTACACTCGGAGTGACGATCACTACGTACATCCGAGCCAAAACACGCTTTCTTTCGTCCAAACCACGTTCCTTCCCATTTCAGCCACTGGCATCCGGCGCAAACTGCAGCGCGGCGAATCGATCAACTACCTCGTTCCGGGCGATATCGTCGATTACGTCAAGCGCCACGCGCTCTATTGAGGTTCAGCACTGAGTAATTCCCTGCAATCTCGAGCGAACTCAAAAATCGATGCGAGGCGAATGCGCCGGCAGGGTATCAACGCGTGACCGCGCTCGAGAAGGCCTACGCTGCGGTCGAGGCGGCGCTCGAGAAGAAGGGTTACGACCTCGTGGTGTTCGAGGCCGAGCATCTCAAATCAATCGCCGACTATTTCCTGATCGTCACCGGCCGCTCCGACGTCCAGGTGCAGGCGATCGCACGCGGCATCGAGGAGCGCCTCGATCACGAGGGCGAGCGCCCGCTGTCAACCGAAGGCTTCCAGCACGCACGATGGATCGTGCTCGACTACGACGATGTCGTCGTCAACGTCTTCTACGAACCCGCGCGCGAGTTCTATCGGCTCGAGACTAACTGGCTAGACGGCCACGCAGTTCCGCTCCCAGAGCCACTCCGCTCGCAGGCGCGCGAGCTTCGCCTGAGCGCGAGCGGCTAGCAAATACAATTCAATCTGTCGTCTCTTCGTCCCTTCTCAGCCGATAAGGAGAGGGACCGGTGTCTCGGGCGCTCTCCCCTTGGAGCGATCTGCGAAATAGGATTGCGCGATGAGCCACGACAACTCTCTACCGCGCACGGCGGCTGTTATCGAAAACGGAATCAAGCAGCGCCTGCATCTCGGCGCGCAACTCTACGTTTCGCGCGACGGCATTGCGGTTGCCGACCTCGCCTTCGGCGAGGCGCGCGAGGGCGTCGCGATGCGGCCCGACACGCTGATGCTCTGGATGTCGTCGATCAAGCCGATCACCGTGGTCGCGATGGCCCAGATGTGGGAGCGAGGCAAACTCGACCTCGACGATCGCGTTGCGCGTCATATTGCCGAGTTTGCCGCAAACCGCAAAGAGGCGGTGACCGTGCGCCAGGTCCTGACGCATACCGGCGGATTCCCGGGTGCCGTGCTCAACTGGTGCAACGATCCGTGGGAGAAGATAATCGCCGACCTATGCGCGGCGCCGCTCGCGCCCGGATGGGTTCCGGGGCAGCAAATGGGCTATCACGTTGCCTCCGCCTGGTACGCGCTTGCTGAAATCGTTCGTCGCATCGACGGGCGGCCATATCCTCAATACGTCCGCGAAGAGATTTTTGAGCCGCTCGGAATGATCGACACCTGGCTCGGCATGCCGCCGGAACGTCACCGTGAATATTCTTCCGCCGGGCGGATCGCGCCGATGCATTTCTCGACTGGCATTTCGAAGCCCGTTCCGCACAACTTTCCGATGTGGGGTGACGCTGCCGACGCGCTCGCGATCTGCCGTCCAGGCGGGAGCGCACGCGGACCGATTCATGACCTGGGCAAGTTTTACGACGCGATGATGAACGGCGGGGGCGGCGTGATTCGTCGGCAGACCATCGAGGCGATAGCGGCCAGGCACCTGGTCGGGATGCGTGACCGGACGTTTGGATATCCGCTCGATCGCGGACTCGGTGTGGTGGTCGATTCGAAACAATACTGCAATTCGGCGGCGTGGTTCGGCACGCGATGCTCGCGGCGGACCTGGGGACACGCGGGTTATTTCTCGTCGGTCGGTTTTCTCGATCCGGAAAACAGGATCGTGGTGGCGCTGGTGTTCAACGGGATGATCGAGTCGCAGGAGGGCCGCCACGAACTGCGGATGATATCGACGCTCGACGCGATCTACGACGACCTCGGCGTGACGTGATCGTTTGAATCCTCGCGCCACGAGAGCAGTCGCTCACAACGCGCCTGCGACGGGATCAAGGCGAGCGTAGTAGGTCTTCTGTCATCGCGCGCGAGCGTTTTGCGCAACGCTCGGATCTGGAGGCCGCCAAGGGACCGCTACCAATGAGTGCGCGAAGCGCTTTCGTTATCGCGCTCGGCCGCGCGGATCGAACGGAAGGACAAGATCCCTCGACTTCGTGCGCAGACTCACTTCGCTCGGGATGACAGCTCCTGCGAGCGAGACCATGCTCCGATCTTTAGACTCAGTCACCCGTGGCGGAGCAGGTGGGTGATGCCGACCAACACGATTGCGCCCACCGTGGCCATCGCGAGGTAGCCGATACCGCCCACCACGACGATTCCAAGCGCGCCGAATATCCAGCTTCCGATCACCGCGCCGATCAGCCCGAGCAGAATATCGACGATGATTCCGTAGCCGCTGCCGCGCATCAGCAATCCCGCCAGCCATCCGGCGATGAGCCCGATGATAATCGTCCCGAGCATGATTCTTCCCCTTGCTAGCGCGTCAGCATCCGGGCGCGTGATGGATTCCGCCACGCTTGAACGCGAGCGTCTGCAACTCCTCGGCCAGCTCTAAGGTTCGCGTCCGAGCGGCGCGCGCCAAATTTTGAGACTCTTCGCTCGCCGCGAGCAGCTCGAGGAACCGAACGCCAAGCTCATGATGAAAACGCTCATCGGGCTGGATCACATCGCGATAGAGCCGCGCCGTTTCGCCATCACCTTGAGACTCGCACAGTTCGATGAACTGCGCGTTGCGTGCGAGCGCGATTGCTTCGCGCGTGAATTGCCCGGCCGCGACACGCTCGACGTCAGTCGTGAGCGATGCGAGGAAGCGGTACATCGGGCTCATTCCCGGTGCGAGCGGATCGAACGACGCCGGGTCAGCGCCTAGCGCGCGGAGCCGCTCTTCGATTAAGCGGTAGTGGCGCGCTTCATCTCCGGCTTGGCGCGCGAGCGCGAGCTTGAGCGGCGCGCCAGCCGCGGTCGGCATCCATAGCGCCGCAATCTCGCTCGCCTCGATTTCGTTCTTGAGCGCGATCCTCAGCAGATTCTTAGGGCTGAGATCGCCGGCGCTTTCTGCCTTCAGCGCCTCTGCGGGCGCAAGCCGGCGCAGAATTTCGTCATTTTCGGAGAGCAATTGCTGGACGAAAGATGCTGCGTCCATGGCCAGCCTCCGTCACGCTACTTCTTCTGTTCCATCGCGGCGCCGCAGCACGTGAGCGCGCCGTTGCCCGCCTTGGTAACGATAACCTGCGAGCCGCATTTGCCGCAGATGTAAACTTTCCCCAGTTGATTGGCCATCGTGAACCGGTCACTCCTTGGCTTCGAGTCTCGTTATGCACCACGAAAGAGCGGCTTGCGCTTCTCGAGAAACGCCTTGACGCCCTCGGCGCGGTCGGCTGTCGTTTGTAGCAGGGCATAGAGATCTTCCTCAAGCCTGATGCCCTGGTCGATCGTCATGTCGTAGCCCTTGAGAACGGCGTCTTTGACGAGGCGAGCCGCGAGCGGCGCTCTACTAATTATAGCCTGAGCGACCTC
>JASHPB010000315.1 GCA_030038355.1 Candidatus Binataceae bacterium | reverse complement strand
TTTTGGTGGGCAGGGACAGAATCGAACTGTCGACACAAGGATTTTCAGTCCTTTGCTCTACCGACTGAGCTACCTGCCCACCGTCGCTGCTGTGACGCGCGAAGTTTGGCCGCGCACGCGAACTTCAATTGCTACCGATCTCCCGCATCGCTTGCAACTGGGCGTCGCCCAGGACGGCGAACCCGACGCGGCGGGTGTGCGATGCGAATCCGAGTCGCCTTATCAGTGCCTTAGCGCGGCGACGCGCTGCTCGACGAAGTCGATCACCTTGGCCTCGAGGCTCACGCCGTCGAGCCGATCGATCTCCTGCACGCCCGTCGGGCTCGTCACGTTCACCTCGGTCAGGTAATCGCCGATGATGTCGAGGCCGACGAAGTAAAGGCCGTCACGCTGTAGGCGCGGCTTCAGCATCGCGCAGATCTCGCGATCGCGTGCGCTCACCGGCGCCTTCACGCAGGTGCCGCCAACGTGGATATTGCCGCGATGCTCGTCCTCGCGTGGCACACGCAACGTGCACCCCAGAGGCTCGCCGTCGAGCACAATTAGCCGCTTGTCACCGCCGCGGATTTCCGGCAGATAAAGCTGCCCCATGATAGGGAGCGACTCGAACTGCGTGACCGTTTCGAGAATCGCGCCCAGGTTGCGGTCGTGTGCCGAGACGTGAAACACGCCTTCGCCACCATGGCCGTCGAGCGGCTTGACGATCATCTGGCCGCCAACCTCCGCCATGAAGTCGCGAAGCCGCGCGATCTCGTACGTGACCAAGGTCGGAGGAATCGCGTTGGGAAAATTCAGCGAGTAGAGCTTTTCGTTGGCTTCACGCAACCCCCCCGGTTCGTTCAGTACGAATACTCGTGAACGATCGGCTCGGCTCAAAAGCATCGTGGCGTAGAGATAGGGCGCGTCGGCGGGCGGATCTTTGCGCATGAAAACAGCGTTGAAGTTCTCGATTGGATAGTCGTCGCCCTCGTCGAGAAATCGATAGCAGGGATTGGCGCGCGCTACTTCGCATCGCCGCGCACGCGTGAAAGTCTTGGCACCACGCGCGTACAAGTCGCGGAGCCCGAGGAAGTAGATCTCATGCCCTCGGCGAACCGATTCGAGCATAAAGACGAAGGTGGTGTCCTTGTCGACCAGCACCTTGTCGAGTGGATCCATCACGAAGGCGAACTTGTAGGCCACCGATCAAAAACCTCCGTGCAGCGCTTAGGCGCCGCGATTCATCCGCTCCGCCGCGATACTCATAGCAGCGAGAGCCGCAGTCTCGCTGCGAAGCCGGTTCGGTCCGAGTCCTGCCGCAACAAATCCTGATGCGGTCGCGGCCTCGAACTCCCGGGGCTCGAAATCGCCCTCGGGCCCGCATGCGAGCAACGCTGCCTGCGGCGCGGCTTCGGTCAGGATATCACCGAGCCGGCGTGCGCCCTCACCGCAGATGATAGCGAGCGTGTCCGCCGGAACGGCGCGAATCAAGTGGATGAACTCGATCGGCGCGTGAACCGTCATCGGCTGCGGCGCGAGGCTCTGCTTCGCCGCCGCCGATGCGAGCCGGCGCCATCGCGCCAGGCGCTCCGCGCCGGGAGCGCGAACAAGACCGCGCGCTGTCAGCAGCGGCCAGAGCTCGGCGGCGCCGAGCTCGGCCGCTTTCTCCACCACGAAGTCCATCCGTGGGCCCTTGATGATCGCTGTGGCGAGGATGATTCGTGCGACGGCGCGCGGCGCGGCGCGCGAATCGATCCTCACCACGGCTCGCGCGCGGTCGTACTTGACGAGCGCGCCAAGATACTCGACGCCCGCCGCGTCCAGCAGCGCGACGCGCGCGCCTTCGGTCAGGCGCATTACGTCGCGCATGTGATGCAGCTCGCCGCCCGTGACCCAGGCGATCCCCACCGCCTCGGGCGGCGATTCGAACGCGAAGCGCGGCGGGCGGTTCATCGCGCGAGCACTAGTGTCGCCCATCCGCGGTTGACGCTTCGCGCCGCGAGCTTGAGCGGTGGTGCGTAGCTCTTCAGGACATCCGGCACCTCGCGCGCGAGGATGCCGGATAAGATGAGCCGGCCCGCGGGCGCAAGCATCCGCCGAAGCCGCGGCGCGAGTTCGATCAACGTGTCAGCGAGGATATTCGCGCTGATTAGATCGAACCGGTGCCGAATCGACGCAAGCGGCACCGCCGAAAATCGAATTCGCTCCGCCACGTGGTTGAGCGCGGCATTGTCCTCAGCGTTGTCCAGCGCAATCGGATCAACGTCGATCGCAACGATATCGTGGATACCAAGCGCAGCCATCGCGATAGCGAGGATGCCAGAGCCGGTGCCTGCGTCGAGCGCGGTGCGCGGCCGCCGATCGGTGATCGCGTCTTCGATCGCTCGGAGCGATCCTGAGGTCGTCGGATGATGCCCCGTCCCGAAGGCCTGCCCCGGCTGGATCACGATACTCACGCGGCCCGGTTCGCGCCGCGACCGCCATGGCGGAACGATGAGAAACCTGTTGCCGACCCGAAACGGGCGAAACCGGCGTTGCCAGAGCGTCGCCCATCCCGGGTCGGTGATACGCCGGACTCCCAGCACTGCGCCGTTCGTCGCGAGCATCCCCGCCTCGGCCATGGCGCGCCTGATGTTCTCGATTTCGCGCTGGGTGATTCGCTCGAAATACGCTTCGAGCGTGACGTTCTTTGGTGGGCGCGTTCCCGGCCGCGTCAACTCGACGACGGCGCATCCGAGTGCGCCGCTAGCGA
>JASHPB010000040.1 GCA_030038355.1 Candidatus Binataceae bacterium | reverse complement strand
TTTTTCCGACGTCTCGAAACGGCAATTCCGTGCTTCATTTGCCCGCTTGAAGTTCTGGAAGGCGGTCCTCGATGACGCAGACTCGGTGCCGCGCAGCGAATCAGTGGTAAGAAAATTCGGGAGTCTGGGCGATTTGCCGCTGGCCGTTCTGCGCCATGGGAAGGACGACCCGAGCCTGGTGTTGCCGACGATGACGCCGCCGCAGGCGGAGGAAGCCTGGCGCATCGCTCAAAACAACCTCGCCGCTCTGTCGTCGAATTCTTTGTTGCTGGTGGCTCTGAACAGCCGCCACAACATCATGTTCGATGAACCGGAGCGTGTTATCGAAACGGTGAGAATCGTGGTTGAAGCGGTGCGACGAAATCGTCGAGTGGAGGACATTGTCGCCCTTGCATGAAAAATCTCGACGCCGAAGCCACGCGGCGCGTGATCGCGAGCGCTAGCGGGGAACAGTACGGCGAAGCAGGCCATTCGAGAACCGGGTATCGAAAATGCACTTGGTCGTATTCGATGTTGATGGGACCTTGGCGGTCACAGCACCGGTGGACATGGAGTGCTTTTGGCAAGCCGCGAAGGAAATCTTTCGGCTGCCGTCCGAATATCCCACCTCGGTTGAAGGACTGAAGGACGTCACGGGTATCGCAATCCTCTCACTCTTCTGTGAACAGGCGTTGGCTCGAAAAATCAGCGTATCCGAACTAGATCGGTTCAAACGCCGGTTTGTAGGAATACTTGAAGCGGCCGTTCTGAAGAACGTGAATTGCTTCCGCGCAATGCCTGGTGCCGCCGACGTGTTGGCCGCGGTTAGCGCAACGGCGGGTTTTGAAGCCGCCATAGCAACAGGTTGTTTCCGCCATTCGGCGGAATTCAAGCTCCAGAGCGCAGGCCTTCTTGACCCTGACATTCCGATTGCGAGTTGCGATGACGCGCGTTCGCGCGAGGAGATCATGACGATCTCGGCCAACAGGGCTGTCGCAAAGCACGGCCGCAACATTTCGGCCGTCACATACGTAGGAGATGGTATCTGGGACTTCCGGGCCGCGCAGCGTTTGGGTTGGGACTTCATCGGGATCGGGACTGGTGACGCGGCCGACCAATTGCTGCGCGCAGGCGCAGTAACCGTATTGCCACATTTCAGCCCGAGCGAAAAATTCTTGGACGCCATATCCAAAGCGGCGAGCCGTCGTCGGCCAAGTGGAGCGTGACGGTGTACGCGATTGAAAGGACCGCGCTACGCGTCGCCAACCCGACGGCCGTGTCAACGAGTTTGCCCTACGTGGGGCAAAGTGTACCGAAACAGCCACTTGGGGAAACGTTTCGATAGGAAAAAGCCAAGATTTTCTGGGGTTTCGCGAGGGTTCAAATCTCTTGCGGCATATCCCCGCACGGGGCATCCGTGCAACCTTTTTCTCTGCTGATGTCACTATATGTCGAGTTAGATGAGTTTCGCGGACGACGACGAGATCGTGCGAAGGGTATTGGGCGGCGAGAAAGCCGCCTTTGGAGAACTTATCGACCGTCACCGCGCTGAAACGCTGGCCTTTGCCTCCCGGTTGCTGAATCGATTCGACGCGGAAGATGTTGTGCAGGAAGCTTTTCTGACTGCCTTTCTCAGCTTGCACGAACTTCGGGACCAGGCGCGCCTTCGTTCCTGGCTTTTGGGAATTACGGCGAACCTGTGCCGTTATCGCTTGCGGCTGCTCCGGGAAGGATATGCCCATGACTTTATTGGCGGGGAAGTCGTCCCCGCATTCGTACTCGAAGCTCAGGAACCGTCTCCGGAGGCGATCTATGAGACCAGAGAGATCCACCAGATGTTGCGGCGCGCTATTCAGGCGCTGCCGGAGGAACAGCGGGAGATGGTCGCTCTCCACTATGTTCGGGGCCTGAGAATCAGCGAAATAGCGATTCTGAGCGGTGCACCAACTGGAACGGTCAAGGCGCGTCTTTATCGCGCGCGGGCGACACTACGGAAAGCATTGATGGCCCAGATCGAAGGAGCAAGATTCGAAACGATTGATGGAGGACTGAACGTGATCGAGGTATGCGTGCACGATGTCGTAGTGCGGGCGCCCAAGGATGAACACACCGAGTGGCCGGCTTCCGGCAAGGACTCCCATAAGCTCGGGCATTCAGGGTGATACTTTTGAAAGAAGCGTCAGGCGACCGCGTTCTGCCGATCTGGGTGGGTCCGCTCGAAGGCGACATCATAGCAATGCAACTGGAGCATATCGAAACGCCCCGGCCCATGACCTTTGACCTGATGGCCAACTTACTGAGGGTGGGCAATGTTCAAATCGAGAAGGTCGCGGTGACCGCGCTTCGCGAGAACACCTATTTGGCAACAATGTGGATTCGAGCGAATGGCACCGTCCACGAAATCGATGCACGCCCGAGCGACGCAATCGCGCTGGCACTTCAGACCGACGCGCCAATCTTTGTCACCCCCGATACGCTTAGGGCCGCGAATTCGATCTCCGGTGATAGATCATTCGACGAGCTTCAAGAGCAAACGTCGAAAGCGGAGAGCGAAGCTCTCATGGAACCTGCTCCACAGCCTATGCAGTGGTGTTCTTTTCGGTCGCTGAAACACGAGAATTTCGAAAAGCGAAAACAGGTCGCCGTCGATCCGACACTCTTCGACCGATACGTGGGCCGGTACGAGCTGCACAAGAATTTCTCTCTGACTATCACGCGTGAAGGCGCGATCGCCTCTTTGTGCAGGCTACAGGGCAAACCAAGTGTGAGTTATTTGCGGAAGGTGAGAGGGACTACTTTTTGAAGATTGTCGACGCCCAAATCACGTTTGAACTAGATGATGCCGGCACGGCCAACCAACTTACACTCCATCAGTCTGGACGGCACGTTCCAGGGAAGAGGGTCATGTAGAGCGGACGTTTCGGCTGGACGTTGCGGTCCAGTGGATTTCTCACAGCTGCTGGACTGTGGGGACTCTGGGTGCAAATCGGTATCAACCGGTATCGCTGGATGAGTTCGGCAGGAATTCAGAAAATCCCTGGGCCACAAACGCTTGGAATGTACTGAGCACTACTGACTGGCATTGTCGAAAGACCCGTTGCCAGAAATGCGTGTCCGGAGACCTCGGGCCTGATCAGCGAAGAGAGGTTGCTGACGCCCGCTGGTTTGACTTGAAGGAAGTTCTTCGGCTTAAGAAGACGTTCGAGGACGATTCCGAGTTCTTCAAAAGCGAATCACGGTCTCTCTCACTTTTCAGTCAAATTCATACAATCAAGAAGCCGCCTCATCACATTCCGGCCGAACCACGACATTTGACAATTGCTCGTTCTTTGACCGTGCCAACTTAGAATTACATTCGTCAGGAGTCGCTTACAGCGGTTTCTCGCAGTTGCTCAGCGATTACTACGCACGAGCGTTTATTTTTTGCACGCCATCTAGACAGCCAATCAGCCAGCAGCTAGATGACCACCATTAGCTGCGTCCGTCCATGGAGGAAACCGATGGAACGTAAACGTGGTTGGTTTCTTACGATTGCCGCTCTGCTTTTTGCGTTGCTCGCGGTATCGAATTTCCTGAAACCTGTCCTGGCCAGCGCGAACACGGGCTTCGTATTCTTCGGCCACCGACTTTCGGGAGTTCCCAATGCCGTTCTCGGCCCACTGTTCGGCCTCATCTTGGTCGCTTATGTTATCGCGATCTGGCAGATGCGCCGATTCGCGCTGCCGCTTGGATGGGCCTACGCCGCGTACGTGGTCGCGAATATGGTGCTGTTCTCGATGCACACCACCGACAAACCGCCTTCTCCAGCCTTCGTCGTCGCGACCCTGGTGGTCGGCCTGGGTGTCCCGATCGGTTCGGCAATCGTGCTGACCCAAAAGCGCGCCCAACTCACTTGAAGAGCCTGGTGGTGCAGGGCCATTTGCAGTAGTCCGCAGTTCCAGAGTTGGAATCATGAGATGCGAAATATGCATTAACGTTGACGACGTGGCGCAAGCCGTACGCTCCTATCGAGATGGAATTGAATTGTCCTAAAGCACGAAGCAGACTGGGCTCAGCTTAAAGTCGGCGAGCTGACGATTGGTAGATGAAGGTGGCCGCTGGAAAGGCTGTACCGATTTCGCTTGACTTCTCGCGACACTGGACGCCAGTTCATTTGGATATTCACGTTGAGGACATCGAGCGAGCGAACGATCGAAAGAGCGATCGCGGCGGGAGGAAAATTGGAGGCCCGACCGAAACCATCGCTCGCCAACCTAATAGATCCTTCGGGCAACGGAGTGGATGTGGTTCCGATATGAGAAACGAGGATGCGTTCGTACGGCGGACAAACTTAGCGGCGCTCGTTAGCGCTATGCTCGAACAATCCGGCGCAGGGCGCATATCCGCTCCAAGTTGCTGATTCGGGCCCTCGCAGAAGTTCCCCGGGAGCATTACCTTGGTCCCGGACCGTGGAAGGTTCCGACGTCACGAAAACGAGGTCTGCGCTCGCGCGCCAACAATTTCGGTTATCGCCTGACACCGGACGCGCATCCCCGCTACGTTTACGACGACATTCTGGTGGGGATTTTTCCGGAGCGATTGCTCAACAACGGTCTGCCGAGCGGTCTTGCCGGTTGGTTCGACAATCTCCAGCTGAAGCGCGGCGAACGGGTGGTCCACGTCGGATATGGCACCGGATACTACAGTGCGATCCTCGCGCACGTAGTCGGTCCCGACGGTCATGTGACAGCAATCGAAATTGATGACGAACTTGCACCGCGCGCTAAGACCAACCTGGCGGATTTGGCACATGTCGAGGTCGTGCATGGTGACGGCGCCATCTTCGATTTCAGGGATGCGGGCGCCGTATTCGTGAACGTCGGCGTTACTCACATGCCGACGCAGTGGATCGACTCGCTGCGGGTCGGTGCTCGCCTGATGTTTCCGCTCATTTCCACTCATCAGGTTTCGATGCCGATGTGATTTTTCCGTCACGACGGTGAGGTCCGAAGTCGGGCCATCAGATGGAACGCACGATTGGCCGGCGTCATGCTCAGGGTATCGCGGAGTGAGCGCGGCTATGAAGTCACCCCCATATCGACAGTCGGGATATTTCCGTGCGTTGGCGCGATAGATCGTGAGGCTGACGACACAGTTGCCCGCGCCTTAGCGGCAGGGGAGTTCGAATCTATCAAATCGGTTCGACGCGACGATCACGCCCGGGACGAAAGCTGCTGGTTGCACGGCGAAAAGTCATACTTATCAAAGCTGAAACTGAAGTGAAGGCGCGCTTCTCTACTGTTATAATTGCGCCAGGAGAGAGCTGCTTTCGCGGCCTGTCCAGATTCATCGGCTAAAAAGCATTGTGCCAAGCTAGCGTCAAACGATCCCGGTCAGATAGCCGGGGGCCGCTTCGGCTAGTATTGCGTTCGGAGCAGTCCCTCGACTAGCCAGCCACTCGCCGCGGGCGTGGGCTATCTCGCGGCGGGCAATCGGGCGCATTTCGTCGGTGGACAGCGAGGTCACCGCGATGGTTTCTCCGTCGAGGGCCATGAATTCAATTTCGTAGCCGCCCGCAGCGTGTACCATGACAATGGTCCCTACGTCGCCCGCCTTGAGGCCGAACTCGGGCAGGTCGTGCGTCAGAACAACGCTTTCATGTTCCCGAAACATCATGGTTTCTCCTGTTCAAGCGGATAGGCGGTCACGAATCTGGGCGTATCGTTGCCCGTCTCCACGAACCAAACCGCTCGAATTCGCGGGCCGTCTTCCATCGGGTGCTTCCAGGCGATCTTCGACAATATAACGCATTCCGAACCGCGATTCCTCGGTCTTGACGACTTCATGGTCGGCCGCGTGCTTTGCCAGGGCGGATGCCAGAGTCCGCCAGTGTGCGCGCGAAAAGCCGAACTGCGCACAGAACACAGCCTTGTGCGGCCCTGCGGATGATTCGTTGAAAGCAGATAATCCAACACTTTCGGGCGCCTGACAACGGCCTTGTCGCGGTTTGGCAGTCTCATCTTGATGACAAGGAAGTTACCTAGGCCGAGCGTTACGCTCAAGAACGATCCGTGAAGAGCGAAGTTGATGAGAAGAGAGTGCGAAGCTCCCGCGAAGAAGAGAGAGCCACATACGCGGCTCTCTCTATCTAGCTGCTCAGAACGGGAGGTCGTCGGACTTTTCCGTATTGGGCGTTGTTCCGTTGGTGCGGTTGCCCAGCATGCGGAATTTGATCGCCACAATTTCGGTCGGGTAGCGGGTGCCGCTTCCGTCCTTGGCCTCGTACTGACGCGTTTGGAGCCATCCCTCGACGTAGACCTCGTGTTCCTTGGCAAGCAGACGCTGGCAGTTATCAGCGAGGTTCGCGAAGGCGACCACGCGGTGCCATTCAACCCGTTGTTGACGCTCGCCCTTGCGATCCGTGAATTGTGCCTTAGTCGCGATCGACAGGCTGACTACCCTCTGACCCGAGGGCAGCGTGCAGCAGTTCGGGATCACATCCAAGATTGCCGATGAGTATTACCTTGTTGACTGACATGGTATTTAACCTCCGTGTGTTTTCCTTCGTTGAGTGATCAATAGCCGTCTTCGTCCGCCGGTGGGCGTGGAAGTCGCCCTCGGCCTTTTCGCCACGACCGCAACGCGTACCATAGAGCGCCTTATCGCTCGGGTAGCAAAATGCCCGTTCGGGCGAGTCGATTTTCGTATGGCAGTTTGGTTCGGCGTACTTGGCCGTATACCTAACCGTGATCCACTTGGGATCGCAGTTGAATCTTCGTCTCATTGTCCTTTCTCCTTGGCCCGCTTCCGCTCCTGCGGCAGGGCGAACTGCGCTTTGTTTTCGTTTCCCGCGCAACTTATTCCCGCGCGACCCTTACACACCAAACTGGAGGGCCGTGCGTCGATTTCTAGACGCGCGAGCGGAGCGGGGCAGGGCATGACAAAACGAAGTGTCCGCCGAATTCGGTGGCATGACGTGCTAGTGGAACGAGTGCCACCACTGAGGGAAAAGGAGGCAGCTTCGGACAGGATAATAGGTTTACGGCACCGATTCCCGCTGTGGCCTTCAGACAAGGACCGCAGGTCGGCGCGAAGCAGTCTTAGGTCATCGGAGTCCAGATCATAGTGCTTGAAATAGGATTTCTGACGAATGCTCCTCTCAGCGGTCTTGCGGAACTGGCCGATTACTGAGACGATAACACCTAAGAGACTTATCTTAAGGGCATCGGGAGGGCGGAGGAGAAAATGAATCTTCAGCAGATCGTAAATGAGCTTAGGAATGAAAGGGATCGAATTGACCGCGCGATCTCGTCCTTGCAGGTCGGATTGTCGGATGGACGCCGCCGCAGAGGCAGGCCGGCGAAGTTGACCAAGCCCGCGGGTGGAATTACCGCCGCTGGGCGCAAGCGCCTGTCTGAGGCCATGAAACGGCGCTGGGCCGAGCGGCGCAGAAAGGGAGCCAAAGCAGCTACCTCATCAATTTCGAAGCCCACGAAGAAGCGTGGCGGAATTACGGCTGCGGGCCGCAAGCGTCTCTCCGAGATGATGAAAAAGCGTTGGGCCGAGCGTCGCAAGAAAGCTTCGTAAGGAGGTACATATCCGAATGCCGGCGCGGATTTGCCGGCCGATATCAATCTGACTTGACGGTCGCCATCATGCGCTCGCGAAATTCGCGGGGCGGCCCAGCGTCGTAGGTCGGTGTGTGAGAAAGTCTAGTCGGATCGAACCAGTTCGCTCGCAAGCTCACAAAGATCTGATCAGAGACTCGGGCGTCTATTTTTCCTTCGACGAATCCGGCGGGAATTGAGATCACGGAAGCGCCATCGCGAACTGTTGGCACCTGAGATCCGCAATTGCGACAGAAGGAGACGCGATATGCGGGAGGATTTCGCAGTATTGGTGCATCGTAAAGTGAAATAACGTTCTCGCCTTTGGTCCAGCGGAATTTGGCGGGATTAACATAGAACTCAGCCGCGAATGCTGAGCCGGTGGTCCGGCGGCCTCGGGAGCAATGACATAGTTCGATGCTACAGGTCGGACCACCGAACTCAAAGACAATTTCACCGCATAAACATCGTCCGAACATTTGCTTCGTTCTCCAGATTTATTGTGGCTCTAAGTTCAATTTTATTCGAAGTAACCAAGGCTTGAAGCTCGTGTGCACGTGGTCTGGTAACGTTTGCCGCGACAGTCGAGATGCAATGTTAATTGGCGGATCGATCGTCGGGTTGCTCCACCCGATCAAACCGGAAATTCGACAGCCGGGTGGTATTGAGAACGAAGCCGGAGACGTGCCCTCGCTTGTCACGAGTAAAACGGATGCGCCACCCGGGAATATTGACGAACAAATCGGTGGTGACCGGCTGAAGCAGAAGCGGTTGCTTCTTGGGCCAGTGCAGCATGAGCTGACCATTTTCAACTGCCAGGAAATACGGAACGTCCAGCTCGGGACTCCGGTACATGCCGGTGAAATCCCGCAATTCCACTGCAGTCGGCGCGAGGGCAGGCGCGCGCCGATAACGGATCGGACGGTCGCTCCCCATTTCTTCGGACTCGCTGGTCCAAACAAGTTGAGAATTGTCGGCGAAATCGATCCGCCAGAAGTGCTCCATCGCAAAACGACTCCTGCTCACCGACTCGAGCTTGGCGGAACCCAAGTAGTTGAAATCCGCCCACAACGCGCCGTCTCTTATGTCTAGCCGGAGGAGGCGGTCTCCAGGCTCGGCGATGTAAATGCCGGCCTTTGAAAGCAGCTGATCTAGGCTCAGCTCAATTGGAGTTTGAGTAGCCTGCACTGGCTCGAGTTCTCCAGCGAGGTAGATATCGGCGATGCGCCGATTCAGCCCGGTCGGATCGATCGATGACAGATTGCAGAGAGTCGCAATCGAAAAGTGCTGCTCCGGAAAACGCATCAAGTCGGCGACGTAACCGCCCGCGTCGCCACTGTGATCGACAACTTTGAGTCCGCGATATTCATAAATGTACAATCCGGCAGCGTAATGAAGCCGCGCACCGTCGCTCAGCTCGCCACGTTCCTGCAATTGTTGGACAATCTGCTGGCCGCCAACTTGCGGATTGTAGAAGTTCTCATCCCAGCGTGCCAAATCTTGAACCGTGGTCGCCACGCAGCAAGGTCCGACGGTGTCCAAATCTGGCAAGTTCAGCGCGCAGGCGTGATTCCTTTCGTCGTAGCCGTTAGCCATATGCTTTATGACCTGATCATGGCTGTCACGGAAGCGAGTCTCGCTCATGCCGAGAGGCTCAAATAAATTGGCGGTCGTGAATTGCTGGAGGGAATGTCCACTGACTCGATCTACGACTTGCGCCAGCAACGTGTATCCGGTGTTGCAGTACATGAAGTCGGTATCTGGCGGAAAATCGAGTTCCTTCTGGCGTGACAACAGGTACAGTACGTCGTCGTCAGTGACGAGATCGTTCCAGAGACGCCATCCATCCAGGTTCAGCAATTGCCACTGATCGCGCAATCCGCTGGTATGGTGCAGCAGTTCACGCAACGTTATTGGAGTTCCGAAATCTGGCGTCTCGGGGACGTACTTTCGGATCGGATCATCGAGCGACACCTTTCCTTGCTGATCGAGCATCAGGATCGCCGCCGCAGTGAATTGCTTCGACATCGAACCGATTAGAAAGACCGTAGAGGGAGTGATCTTTATGTCGTGGTCCAGGTCGGCCATGCCGTAACCATGCTGGTACACGATTTTGCCGCCGTCCATCACAGCGACGGCGCATCCGGGAGAATTCGGCTTGTCCCACTGCTGGAAGAGATGGTCGACTTGTGCGGCATTGCTCGCGTTATCCCGTGCCGACGCGAATGCATGAAGAGGAGTTAAGCTGAACGCGGCCAGAATGATCAGAATCGCAACTCGAATCATGATTTTTAGTGCCCGGCGATCTGCAACATCTGGTACGAAGGCCGAGCAATAATAACATGTAGTGTCTGCGGCTTTCCGTCGCGGATGACGTGCACGTCAATCTTGTCGCCTACGTGAACCTTCTCGAGAAAGCTGAGCACATCCCGATAAGTGGTGACTTTGGTGCTGTTCAACGCGACGATCAGGTCATTTTTCTTCAAGCCTGCCTTTTGAGCTGGAAAGCCCTGGTCGACAGAGCCGATTTTGGCTCCTTTCAGATCAGGAGCCAGGCTAAGTCCGAGCCTTCGATGCGATCCGATTTCGGGGTCTGCCAACTCGAGATGGAAGGGTCCCGGAACAGAACTCGCGATCTGAATCCGCGAGACCTTTTTTCCATCTGAGCCGAAAGCCGAGAATGGAAAGCTAACCTCCGACCAGTTCTTTCCGGCGATGAAATACTTGGTCGTCGCGCTCCCATCGTCGGCGAACAAACTCACGGCGTAGGTCTTTCCGTCGCCGCGCGCGTGAAACCTGAGGCTGGAGGTTCCGGAAATGTCGTCCGTCGCGTCCTCATACTCGATTCTGGGAAGAAATTGCGCGCCGGCGAAGAGAAATCCATCACCGGGTTTCACATCGCCGGTCAATATCATCGTGGGACGCGACTTATCCGCCCGGTCGACGCCGTTTGCGATGTGAACCACAGATCGATCACTCACGGCCGGGATCCATCCTGTTCCGAACGTCCACGTCGCGCTTTGGTCCGCTACCGTCCATTGTCCCGCGAGCCCCAAGATTTGGTTTTGAGCCGCGACCTCCTTCCGAAATGCTTCTCGGTTAACGGCCACGCCTTGCTTCCAGATTGCTACGATATCCCGGGTTTGCCGGATGTGCGCCGTCGGGTCGCCGCGCACCATCAGCAGATCCGCGCGCAATCCTGGCGCGATCCTACCGCGATCGTTCAGAGAAAAAATGCGCGCTGGCACCGAGGTCGCATCTGCGAGCGCCTCCGCTGGCGGTATTCCTGCCTTCACCATCAACTGCAGTTCCACGTGCATGAGCGCGCCGATCGCATCTATTGCGTCGGTGCCGGCGAGAATCGGCACGCCAGCCTTACGAAAGGCGCGCAGGTTCGTTTCACTGTCGGCATATGAAAGATGTTCGGTGTCGGAGTTGTGCCACCGGGGCTTCATCAGAGCGAGCAGAGCCGCCGGTCCTAGGTACGGCCTGACCGCCGGGTCGTCAGGCAGCTTCGCCGCAAGCCGACCGGTCGTGAGATGGAAATCGGTGAACCCGATCGTCGTGATCACGAAGATGTGATGCGCTAGCAGGGCGTTGGTCCATTCCGGTTCCGGCAACTTCACGATCGGCAGATGAGCGAGTCCATCGGCGC
The DNA here is from genome assembly GCA_030038355.1 of Candidatus Binataceae bacterium. Lineage (GTDB taxonomy): Bacteria > Desulfobacterota > Binatia > Binatales > Binataceae > JASHPB01. The sequence continues at coordinate 936 of JASHPB010000040.1, read as the reverse complement.
CGGCGTCGGGGATGTCGAGGCTGGTGCCGTGAACGATCACCATCTTGCCACACTTGTGCGCCGCCTTGACGATCGCTTGCAGCACAGGCTTTGGTATCGCGGCAAAGCGCGGGCCGTTGTTGTAGAAGACCTTGATGTAGTCGGAGCCCTCGGCGACACGATCGTCAACCTTCTGCTGTGCCTGCTCGGGTCTGGTGATCGTGTTGGCGGCTGCGGGACCCATGTCACCGTGACCGCCCGGCGTGGCGAAGCCGAAGCCGGCTGTGCGGAAGTCCGCGATGTCGCTCGCGCCTTCCGCCTCCTCGGCTTTCCATTTCTGCGCGTTCTGCCACCACATCTGCATGTCAAGCACCGTGGTGTTGCCGAACATCAGAGCCTGCTTGAGTTCGTCGTGCCCCCAAAGATGCACGTGCGAATCGATGAGGCCGGGCAGGAGCGTGTCGCCGGTGCCGTCGATGATCCTGGCGCTGGCCGGAGCCGCTGCGCCCGGGCCAACCGCGGCGATCTTGCCGTCCGCGACAAACACGTCGGTCTTGGCAATGACCTGCTCGCCGTCGAACACGCGCACATTGCGAATCACGAACGGTTTTGATGCTGGTGCGGGATTGGCGCCCGCGAACCACGGGATCAGGAGGACGAAGGCGAGTATCGGTGCGAATCGAAGGCTGCCTTTCAGCAGAGTGGAACCCCTCTTCCAGTGAACGAATCGCAAGCCGGAGGTTAACAGATTCTGCTCGCCGGTTGTATGCAAGGCACGTACTTGGGCGCTGCGCAAATCGCAGTTCCGCTGCGGTTGACGAGCGCGCGCCTTTCCTTCTATCAGTTGCCTTCTACCAGTGAGCGTCGCCATGAGTTTGGCGGCGGTCTGAACCCCTGCTTCACGCGGAGTGTCTGATGGCTCACGGAAAAGTAGAACCGTTTCATATCGCAATTCCG
>JASHPB010000314.1 GCA_030038355.1 Candidatus Binataceae bacterium | reverse complement strand
TGAGTTGCTCCCCAGTGAGGCGAGGCTTGCGCCCGGCCCGACCGGCTTTCTTCAAACCTACGCGCCCGGCCTGCGCCAGCTGGCGGGCCCAGCGAATCACCGATTGGCGATGCACCCGCAGCCGCCGTGCCACCTCGCTCTGGCTCACGCCTTGCCTTAGCAATCGTGCCGCTTCCATCCGCCGTGCTTCCAACGCCGCAAAGTCCCGCCGCACACCCGCTGGATTTCCCATACCAACAGCTTAGCAGATGTATCAATATTATGCAAGCATCTATAGTCCTTCGCAGGTACCCAACTCCCGTGAAAGCCCTAGGGCACCCCGTGATTCAGCTTCACCCTCGCCGCAAAGGATTCCCAGGTTCCTGGAAGGGTTCTGATTATGCCGACATCCGACCGCGCGCCCCCTGAGCCGCACCATCCAGAAAGAACAGCGCGGCATGATCCGGAAGTCGGCATGCGACTTATGCCAATATCGGCATAACGCCCATGCTCACCGGCGCACCCACGCCGACGTGCCGCGCGAGCGCGCTCGCGGCAGCGAATCGCCTCTGCCATCGCCGATGTGGACTACGACATTGCCACTACAATCTTGCGGAACTCGGCTTCGCTGAAGGCGCGATGGGTTTCGGTGTGCACGTTGCCTTTGCTTTCTACTCCGAGCGCAAGCTGCGCCATGACCTCGTCCGATGGGGCCTCCACAATCAGGAGTGAATCGTACTCACCCATCAGGGTATAGAAGGCCTTTACTTCCGCGCCCTTGGTATGGAAAGCCTTTTTGACCGCCTCCACTCGTTCGGGCGAGGCCTTCACGTGCTCGACACCCTGAGGGGTGTAGCGCGCCAGAACCATAAATGTTGCCATAGCTGCTTACCTCCGAGGTTCATCGCGGACCGTAACGGATCGCACGGGTTTGCGCACGCTACGCGGGTATAGACTTACCTGCCGGCCTACGCTCCAGAACTCAATTCGGTGTAGTACATATGGGGCTATTGGAAACATCACCAGCTACCCAACTTATGCCCGCACGATTTTGCTCAGCTCAGTTACCACGCGACTCGCGCGCTCAAGCGCATGCGCCGACCGCCGACCCTGGTGATGGCTTGCTGGGAGCAAGCCATCCTATCCCGCTTGTAATTATATTAAGCAAACACCGATAGAACTGCCGTGGCGAGACAGCTCCGAATATTGTGCGGGACCAATTGACTTTTCTCGACTCCCAGTTTATCTGTCCTGTGAGGGTCAATTCTTTTAGTCGCGCGGCGATGTCAGGGTCGACTCCTTGGGTCTTGCGATCAAATTGCGATAGATCGTGCGATAAGTAAGTTATCATAGTTGGCTCATTCGGGGGATTATTTTGCAGAGCCTAAACTCGAATCTATCGATGCTGGAGTCTCTGAGAATACGCGCCACGATGACGCCGAGGCTCTACGACCGTCGGCAGTCGGGAGCCGCGATTCCTGCCATTTTTTGCCAGTCGTCTCAACGTTGTACTCAGTGATACACTCGTCGAAGAAGCGAACGTCGGTGTCGGTAAGCGGGACGGCCCTGCGCCGGCGGGCGTGCTGAGTGCTCCTGATCAAGCTCTTGCTCACAGCGAACTTTCAGGCTCGCTTCGAGAACGAGGACGCAGAAAGATGATGAAGCGCAACCCCTTCCTTGTTACTATTTCCTTAACCCTTCTGTTGCTTGGCTCGCATATGCTTTCCGCCTGCTATTCAGGACCGAACTACGCCGGTCCGGGCTTCTACTATGGGGCACACCCTGAAGTTCTCGGCGACTACGATGATCAACATGTTTGGCATGATCGCTACTGGTGGATTAGCAATCATCATGACTGGGTACATGAGCACCATCCGGATTGGGTGGCGAACGAAACGCCCGCAGAACACAACGCATACGAGCATCACCAGTAATGCCCGGGACGAGTTGGTCCCGCCGATTGATCGTCAACTAATCACAGTCCGCGACCCAAAAATGCGTCGATTAGATGCGATGCGCACTTGCTTCAGTAGGCGTCCGTGCCATCGACACACGGCTTCGTTCATACGGTGGCCTCAACCGTGGGATAGCTTAAGCCGGAATGCCGGAGAGCCTGCCACCCGTGGATGTAGGGGACCAGACGAGTTCGCGTCCCAGCTCTGCGTGGTTCGGGTCAGCCCCAACTCGACAGTGAATCATGCAAGCGGAACGCGGTCAAAGGCGAGCAAGGCAGTCAGGCGTGGACCGCACCCGGAGGACGCACGCGGAGAGCCGATGAAACTAGCACGGCTCCGGTCCGTAATATCAGGCATACGCGTATGCATCGGCAGCGAGCCAGGGTCTACGACAGCAAGCTCGGTTCGGGACCCGATCCTCGGCTGAGGAGCTTGGATTTGCACTTGAAATGCCTGATTCCTCTATTGATTGCAGTCCTCATGACGGCGACTTTTTCGCCGCCGGCGTTGGGCGCCAGTGGCGCAGTTGCTACGCAGCCTTCGGCGAGCGATACGGCAGTGAACGGGGCGGAATTCGGGCCCGGCAAGGCGCAGAAGACAGGCCACAAACCGACCAAGCACAAGAAGAAGAATTCGTCATTCGGCCGCAAGGTGTCTGCG
>JASHPB010000313.1 GCA_030038355.1 Candidatus Binataceae bacterium | reverse complement strand
ATCGCGTAGCTGATTCGCCCGTTCGTCGTGACCTTTCGCGGCATGCGAGGATCTCGCCAAACGCGAGCAGCTCTGCGAGTTACCGCGTGTGGCTCGCGTTCGGCCTCGCCCTGCTGCTTATCCCGATCAACACCGCCTCGTATATTGGCATTCCCGAAGAGAAGGGCCGGTCAGGTTTCCGGAACGATAAACCTCCTGCGCAACGCCGGAGGTAGCGTGGGAATCTCGCTGTTCGAGACGCTGATCGCACGGCGCGCCCAATTCCATCAGGATGTCCTGATTTCCCGCGTAACCCGCGCGCAGCAGTCGTTCCGGTCGCTGACGAACGGACTGAGCGGCGACCTGTTCCATCGCGGGCTCAGCCAATCTCAGGCGATGCGCCAAACCCTGGTGCGGATGTATCAGCCGGTCATCGATCAGGCGACGGTGCAATCGTACATGGATGTCGCATGGCTGATCGCGGTCATCTGTCTCGTGATGGTGCCGCCGGTGCTGATGCTCAAGAAGAATGACCCGAAAGCCGCGCACGTCAGCGTCGAATGACGCCGCGAGCAGCGCCGAAGGAGCCTCTCCTCTCGATTTCTGAGCCTACTTGATGTCTCGCGGGCCGACGAAGGCCTACAGTTCAAAGTAGTCCTCGGCAAAATAGGCGGTCGCTTGCCTACCGTCCTTCTCATCGTCGGCATGGTGTGCTCCAACTGCGATGGGTCGATTCGCCCCTAACTGTCGCGCTCTGAATTCCAAGCCTTTGGCTGTCACACCCCCTTTTCTCTGACCTCGACTTAAGCCGGCTCTCGCGCTCACTCGATCGGGCGAGGATAGGTCACTCGTTGAACTTCCACGTCGTCTCCGCGGGGCCGGTGATCTGCCAGCGCGGCATTACGATCTTCGGATCGTTGGTCTCCTCGAATACGACTGCGCACGGCAACCCAATTGCCACCTCGGCTTCATCGTTCGTCAGCACGCCCGCGACGCGCGTGACAGTGCCGTCTTCTTCCCTGCAGTCATCGAGCTCAATCACCGCAACGACGTACGGCACGGCGCCGATGAACGCACCTACTATCGGCTGCACGACCACGACATAGCTGTGGATGACGCCCTTCCCTGCGGTCTCGAACCATTCGACATCCAGCGATGCGCACCTGCTGCAGGCCGGGATGTTCGGCGGAAACCACTTGTGGCCGCATCGATTGCATCGCCGCACCAGGTACTTGCGCTGTCGCGCCGCCTCCCACCATTGGCGCGTGTCGGAATCGGCAAGGATGCGGAGTTTCGAATAATCAATTGTCACCGGCATCGAATTACCCCCGCGCTCACGCCGCCATCCCGCGCAGGATGAGGCAGCTCGCCATGTTTTCCCATCCCCACGCCATCCCGCAGCAGATGCGCGCCTTCTTCACCTGACGGCAGCCCTTGGCGCGATCGTATGTGTGCTTGCCCTCGCGCCATCCGGGGCACGCGTCGTCGGCGCGATGCCTCAGTTGGCGCACGTTCTCGATCACCATCTGCACGCCGTGCGTGTAGCCCTCCGACAGGTGCCCGCCCGAGAGATTGCTCGGCAGCTCGTGATCGATCTGCAGCCTGCCGCCCTTCACGAACTCGCCCGCTTCGCCGTGGCCGCAGAAGCCGTTGGCCTCGAGCTGGATCAGCGTCGTGAAAGTGAACGCGTCGTAGCATGAAACGAAATCCACGTCCCTGTGGCTGATTCCCGCCATCCCGAACGCGCGCTTCCATCCGTAGTTGCCGGCGACGTAGTGAATCACTGGCCGCGAGTAGTTCCACTGCGGACTCTCGGTCATGGTCCGCGCGTAGCCGCCCATGATGAACACCGGAGGATGGCGGAGATCGTAGGCGCGCTCGCGCGAGGTCACGATGATTGCGGCAGATACGTCGGTCTCGGTGCAGCAGTCGAGTAGGCGAAACGGCTTCACGACCCATCGCGAGCGCTGATGGTCTTCGATCGTAATCGGAGAGCGATAAATCGCCTTCGGATTGAGGGTCGCGTGATAGCGATGCGCGACCGCGATCTCCGCGAATGCCTTCGTCGTGCATCCCGTGTCGCGCAGATAGCGCATCGCGGACATTCCGAAGCGCTGCGCGGGCGTCGTCCAACCCCATCCCATGTTGAACTGATTGTCGTCGGCGGCCATCGCGGCGGGTATCGGGCCGCCCGGAATCTGTCCGCCCATCCGGCGCCCCGACCGCCCGTTCATCGAGCGGAAGCACACGATTGTCTTGGCATAGCCCGCTTCGATAAGTCCGACCGCGTGCGCCACCAGCGCCTCGGTGCTCGAACCTCCGCCAAAGATATCGAGGCAGTAGTTGAGCCGCATCCCAAGCGCGGTCGCGACGTGTGCCGACGAGGTCGAGTCCGCGACCTGGTAGCTGGTCATGCCGTCGATATCAGAGGGTTTGAGCCCCGCGTCGGCCATCGCATTGCTGATGGCTTCGCAAGCCATCGAGAGCGTCGTGCGGTTCGACGGCCTCATCTGCTGAGTCTCGCCGACGCCGACGATGCAGTACTTGTCAGTGAGTGCACCCATGATATCCTCGACTCAGGCGACGGGCTTCAGCTGCGGAGTCACTTCGCGCGCGAACAATTCCATCGAACGGCGACTCCGCTCCGGCGCGATTCCCGGCAGATGCGTCGCGAACACAAGATGAGTCGTTCTCACCCTCGTCAATGACGCGTTGAGCTTGGCCGCCACCTCATCGGGACTGCCAATCGCAAGCGGGAACATCACTTGCGCATCGCGAAGCTTCGCCGGCTGCGGCAACTCAGGGAGGTTGGCGCCGAGCAAATCGCCGGACTCCGCCAGCCATCGCATGTACCACTTGATCATGTAGTGGAGATGCTCCTGGCAGTGGGTCCACGCTTCGTCGGTGGTGCGGCCGATGTATCCGAAGTGAAGTTGCGCGGCGGAAAACTCCTTTGGATTGCGGCCGGTCTTGCGCAACGAGTTGTCGTAGGTCTCCTGAGCGGCAGGATTCGCGAGTCCCATGAAGTTGCATCCCATGCGGCCTGCACGCTCGATGGCTTTGGGAGCGCCCGCACCGATCCAGAGTGGAGGATGCGGCGACTGCACGGGACGCGGCATCAGGCGGATGTTCTTTACCTTGTAATTACGCCCTTCGAATGAGAAGTCGTACTTCGTCCACGCGCCGCGAATCACCTCGATACCTTCTTCGAGGCGGCTGGCGCGCGTTTTTCGCTCGACGCCGTAAGCGGCAAACTCGCCCGGCGCGTAGCCCTGCCCGACGCCCAAGTCAAAGCGGCCATTCGAGATGATATCGATCGTGGCCGCATCTTCGGCGACGCGTACCGCGTTGTGCAACGGCAGCAATACGAGGTAGGTGCCGATGCGAATGCGTTTCGTGATCGCGGCTATGGCCGATGCGATCGGAAGGATCGCGGGCGAGTAACCATCCTCGGCGAAGTGATGCTCGGTCAGCCAGACCTCGTCATAGCCAAGCTCCTCGGCCTGCCGCGTCTGGGCGAATTGATCGGCATAGAACTCGGCGAAGGGTTTGCGCCACGCAGGTGGATTTCGAAAGGGAAACAGAAGTCCGACGTTCAGATTTTTGCAAAGACTCATGGCCGGCGCCTCGATTCGAATACTTTTGGCGACCGTGGCACTTCGCTTCGATTTTTTCAAACGAACCTTTGACGGCGGCGCGAAGCGTATGGGATTCTCAGCACGAAGCCATATCGAGGAGCGACGAGCGATGTACACCGAACTCAGCTACGACGTTGACGGCCACGTCGGATTGATCACACTCAGGCGGCCCGAGGCGCGAAACGCGCTCACTTTCACGACCTACCGCGAGCTCGAAGACGCGGTGCGGACATCGACCGCGCGCTGCCTGATTATCACCGGCGCCGACCCCGCGTTCTGCTCGGGCGACGACGTGAAGCAGATCATGGCAGGCGGCCAAGGCGAGCGCCCCGCTCTCACGAACATCACACCGCGTCTCACGCCAGCGGCCGACGCCCTCCTGCACAGCGATATTCCGATGATCGCGGCGGTGAATGGCGCTGCGATCGGATGGGGTATGGAACTTTCGCTGATGGCCGATATCCGTGTGGCATCGGAGAAGGCGCGGTTCGGCGAGCTCTTCATCAAGCGCGGCCTATGCTGCGACGTGCCGGGAATCGGCCGACTCGCGCAGCTCGTAGGACGCGAGACGGCGGCGGAGCTGCTTTTCACGGGTGACATAATCGAGGCGAACCGTGCTTTGCAGATTCGCCTCGTGTCGCGCGTCGTCCCGCACGATCAGTTGCTGCCGGCAGCGAAGGAGCTTGCAAAGAAGATCGCATCGAATCCGCCGCTCGCGATTCAGAAGATGAAGCAGGGACTTCGTCAGGCGCTCGATCCCAACTGGAAAGAGCTGGGTGCGTGGGTCAGCGTCAGCCTCGGCGAGTTGTTCAAGACCGAGGATCATCGCGAGGGCGTGCGCTCGTTCCTGGAGAAGCGCGAGCCTCACTTCGCGGGAAAGTGAAAGCTCGGCAAGGCGGCAATACGCCCTCACCATCCGCGCGATTCAAAATGTGAACTGCAGGGTTGCCTTGCCGGCGTGCGCCTTTCGCCTCCGGCGCCAGAGGCGGGCGAGGCTGATCCAAGGACGCCCGCACGTCCATTTAGGTCGTTCTCAGCGAAGCGAGTCGGCGAGCGCAGTCGAAGAATTTCGCCCGCCCGGGTTGCGGCCGGCGCAACGGACGTACGACCATCGAAAGCAGTGATTACCACGCCAGCGCGCGGTTGGTCCCTCCGTGGTTACGCGCGGAGGGACCGCGCGAAGTCCTTGGCTTCGGCTACCTGCGTGCAGGCTGACGTCAGTGGTGCGGCGGCGTTCTTAGAAGAGCGCTCAGCAGCTGAGAGCGCAGCTAGTCGTTCTGCTACTCGAGGACAAATCCCTCGTAGCCTTTCGATGCCACTTCGGCGCACTTCGCGCGGAATGCAGGCGCCGGATTCGCGTACATCAGGATCGCGCGTGCCTTGCCCGGGATATTCCCGCCGACAAACCATCCGTTACTCGCGCTGAGGAACGTTTTGCTGCCGACCTCATTGGTGTGATCGACCCATGCCTGTTCGGCCTCCCCAGTCGCGACGATGCTCGCATAGTCGCGCTCGCGCATGTAGCGGATACAATCCGTGATCCACTCAACGATTGATTCGGCACACACGGTGTAGTTGCAGAATGCCGTATTGGTCGCGATAAAGAGATTCGGGAAGCCGGCGGTCTGCATCTGCAAATAAGTGCGCATGCCGCCCTCCCAGTGGTTCTTGATCGATTGCCCGGCTTCGCCACGAATATCGATGCGCGTCATCGAGCCGGTGATCGCGTCGAAGCCGGTCGCATAGATGATGACGTCGAACTCGTATTCCTTGTCGCTCGTCTTGATGCCCCTGGGTGTGATGCGCTCGATCGCCGTCTCGTTGATATCGACCAGCAGTACGTTGGGGCGGTTGTAAGCCTCGTAGTATTCGGTTTCGAGCGGAATACGTTTCGAGCCGAACGGATGGTTCTTCGGTACGAGCTTTTCGGCGACGACCGGATCCTTGACGCGCGCGCGAATCTTGTTGCGCACGAACTCGGCGAAGTCTTCATTGGCCACTCGGTCCGTCATGATGTCGCGGAAATTGCCGAGCCACTTCTTGAAGCCCGGCGCCCTCCACAATTCCTCATAGACCTTGAGCCGCTCTTCGCGCGGCAGGTCCATCGCGCGCCGTCGATCGAAATCGTGGATAAAACCGCCCGAGGTTTCGCGGATTCGCTTGTGAATCTCGGAGTAGGTCTCCTTGAAGCGCCGCTGTGTCTCGTCACTGACGAGCGAGTTGCGAAGCGGCGCGCAGTAGTTCGGCGTGCGTTGAAAGACCGTGAGATGCCCGACTTCCTTGGCGATGATCGGGATCATCTGCACCGCCGTCGCGCCGGTGCCGATCACGCCGACGCGCTTGCCGGTGAAATCGACTCTCTCTTTCGGCCATCGCGAGGTGTGATACGACTCGCCCTCGAAGCTGTCGATTCCTTCGAATGGTGGAATGTAGCGCGCCGAGAGGATTCCGACCGCGGCGACCAGAAACTGCGTGCGGAACTGCTGGCCGTTTTCCAGCTCGACGTCCCATCGCTTTGCCCGCTTATCATAAGTCGCCGACGTCACATGCGAGTTGAACTGGATCTCACGTCGAAGGTCGAACTTGTCGGCAACGTAGTTCAGGTAGCGCTCGTTCTCGGGCTGGCCGGAATAGTGTTCCTTCCAGTCCCACTCCTGCAGCAGCTCTTTCGAGAAGGAATAGCCGTAGGTCTCGCTCTCCGAATCGAAGCGGCATCCCGGATAGCGATTCCAGTACCACGTGCCTCCCACGCCCGCGCCGTCCTCGAGGCATCGGACTTTGAGCCCCAGCTCGCGCAGCCGATAAAGCGCATACAAGCCCGATACTCCGGCGCCGATGACGATCGCGTCAAAGCTCTCGACATGTTGCGCTGCGGATACCTGTTCCGATGATTCCGGCATCTCCATTGACCTCACATTTATGGGACTAGATCTAGCGCGGTCGAATGCTTCCCGCCTAGCACTGAAGCGGCTCGATCAGTCAGACCTTGGCAATGATCCTGTCGCCGAAACGACGGATATCGTCGAGCATCGCCTGTCCGTCAGTCACGAAGCCCGCAACTGCGTCGGTCGCGCCAATCTCACCGAGCCGCCGATAATCGCCAACGCCGCTCGCGGTTATATCCATCACGTGAATTTCGAAATCACGCCGGCCCGACGTGCCGAACTGTTCGCGGTATTCATTCAGTTGCGCGATCAACTTCTTCAGCGTGTCGCTATCGACATTGGCCGAGATCCAACCGTCGCAGAGCCGCGCCGTGCGCCGAAGCGCGGGCTTGCTATGCCCGCCGTAAAGGATCGGCACGCCACGATCCGCCACGGGATTCAGTTTCATCGGACCGATATCGAAATTGCGGCTGTGAAACTCGAAATACTCGCCCGTCATCGCGCCCCGGATAATCGCAATACACTCGTCCATCAGCTCGCCGCGCCGCTCGTAATCCATACCGTTATAGACGAAGTCCTCGCGCCACGGACTCAGGCCCGCGCCGAGGCTGACGCGATTGCCCGAGATCACGGCGAGCGAGCTGAGCGCCTTGGCGAGCACCAGCGGCTGCCGCACGGGGACCTTCATCACTGCGGGATAGAAGCGCAGCGTCCTGGTCACCGCAGCCATCCAGGTCATCGCAATGAACGGCTCGATGAAGGGCGTCGCCTCGATGTACCCGCGGATATTGCTCGTGTCGGCGTAGGGATATTTGGAGACCGTGCTTGACGGGAAGAAAAGGCTGTCGGGTATCGTAATCGAGGTGAAGCCCGATTCCTCCGCCGCTTTGGCGATCGCGATAAAGTCCCGGTACTCGCCGCGCGAGAGCATCAGTGTAAAGCGCATCGCCATGCCTCCCCGGACTGGCCGCCTTCGCCGGGCGTGCCGTCGTGCGAGGAAGATGCTAGTGGAAGGGGAGCGCGCATGGCCACCCTTCGAAGCTGAGCGAGGAGGACATCTCTATGGCAGCGACTGCACCGAAAATCACCGAGTATGAAATCGACGTCCAGGATGTCGAATACCTGCGGCATGGCGACAGCGCTCTGCTCGCGCGACTATTCAAGCCGCGGGGCTCGGGGCCGTTTCCCGCGCTCGTCGAACTGCACGGCGGGGCTTGGTGCCTCGGCGATCGGCTCAACGACACCACGATCAACGAGCGGCTCGCGCGAAACGGAATTCTCGTCGCGGCCCTCGACTTTCGCCTTCCGCCGGTGGCGTCGTATCCCGCTTCGCTCGCCGACATCAACTACGGCATCCGCTGGGTCAAATCGCAGGCAGAGAAATTGGGCACGCGGCCTGATGCCGTCTGCACGTTTGGAATCTCGAGCGGCGGTCATCAGGCAATGCTCCTCGGGATGCGTCCGCAGGATTCGAGATACTCCGCGATTGCGCTCGCGGGCGGCGCCAAGTTCGAGGCGAGCGTGCGCGGCGTGATCATGGGCTCTCCCGTGATCGATCCGATCGGACGATATCGTTATGCGAAGCAGCTGCAGGAAAAGGGCAATCCTCCCGCGTTCGTCGACCTCGTGCTGCCGCTGCATGACAAGTACTGGCTCAACGAAGCGGCGATGGATGAGGCGAGCCCGGTGCAGATACTCGAGCGCGGCGAGCGCGTGGCAACTCCGCCCGTGCTCTATATCCAGGATGTGCGCGACATCGTGCATCCGCGCGCTCAGCTCGAGCGCTTCGTCGAACTGTATCGCAAGGTGGGAGGACAGGTGGACCTGGAGCTGTCGGAAGGCGCTGCCGAAGCGTTCATGTCGCGCAACGCGCCGCCGGCGCTTCGGGACATGCACGAGAAGCGCGATTCGTCGTCATCGAGAGCATCGAGCGTTCTCGAAAAGATGGTCTCTTTCATTCACACGCAAACGCGCTAGAACTCAATCTAGAGGAACCTTATGAGCGGCTACACGATTATCGATGTCGATACGCACGTCACCGAAACGCCCGACCTATGGACCAGCCGCGCGCCCGCCGCGATGCGCGATCGCGTGCCGCACGTGGTGGCCGGCAGCGACGGCACGCAACGATGGTCCGTGGGACAAGGCGGTCCGATCGCCCATGTGGGAATGACAGCGACGGCGGGGCGCGGCAGCTTCAAGCATCCGCCGAAGAACTACGATGAGATGCATCCTGGCGCCTACGACGCCAAGGCGCGTCTCAAGTACATGGACGAGATGGGCATTTGGGCGATGGTGATGTATCCAAACGTGGGCGGCTTCGGCGCGCAGCAGTTCCTGAAGCTGAACGATCCCGAGCTGATGCTCGCGTGCGTGCAGATCTATAACGACTGGCAGAGCGAGTGGGCCTCGGCGGATTCGCGCCGGCTGCTGCCGATCACATCGATTCCCTTCTGGGACGTCGAGGCTGCGGTCCAGGAAGTTCGCCGATGCGCCGCGAAGGGTCACAAGGGAATCCTCTTCACCGGAGAGCCGCAGTATTTTGGCAAGCCTCTGCTTGGCGATCCGCACTGGAATCCGCTCTGGGAGGCGGCATGCGACCTTGATTTGCCGATCAGTTTCCATATCGGCTCGGGCGACATGGCGGAGGGCCTCGCGCGGGAGCGCGTGAAGACCTACGGCAGGATGGCGGCGTTCACGGAACTCGCGGTCGATATTTTCCTCCGTAACGGCGTCCAGTTGAACGACCTGCTTATGTCGGGCGTGCTGGTGCGTTATCCGAAAATCAAGTTCGTGTCGGTCGAGAGCGGTATCGGATGGATTCCGTTCGTGCTCGAGGCGATGGACTACCAGTTCATGGGCAACAGCGTTCGCGAGGAGCATCCCGAGTTCAAGCTGCTGCCGTCTGAATATTTCACGCGCAACGTTTATGCATGTTACTGGTTCGAGCAGACGGCGCCTCGGCGCTTGATCGACAAGGTGGGCGTCGACAATATCCTTTTCGAGACTGACTTCCCGCATCCGACATCGCTCTTTGGCGACGAAGTTCACACGCGCATCAAGGGCGGTCTGTCCGATTGCGAAGAATCGGTGCGCAACAAGATTCTCTGGGACAACGCGCAGAAGCTCTACAACGTCGAAGCCCCGACTGCCGCTGACGCAGCGAAACGAGCCGCCGCGACTGCTAACTGACAGTTACGGAGCAG
>JASHPB010000312.1 GCA_030038355.1 Candidatus Binataceae bacterium | reverse complement strand
AAGCGACTCGGAATCAATCTGCCTTTCACCGACTCCGCGGCGTATCGCGAGGTTTTCTACGGCCGGCTGATTCCCGCGACCGCCAGTCATCGTCCCACGATGCTCAATGATTTGCGCCGTCGCGGCCGCACCGACATCGACGCGCTGAACGGCAAGATCGTCGAGCTTGGCGACGAGCACGACGTCACGGTCACCGTGAACCGCACGCTCACGCGGATGATTCATGCTGCCGAACGGGCGCGGCGCGCGACCGTAGCGGAGGAATAACAATGAAGTCGACGATTCGCCGCGCGAACATGGACGCCATTATCGTGCAGGCAGAGCGCGAGTTCCCCAACGAATGCTGCGGGTTCGTTATCGGCGACGCGGCGACTGAGGAAGTGCGGCCAATCACGAACGTCCAGAATCTGATGCATACGAAGGACCCGGCGGGATTTCCACGCGACGCCCGCACCGCGTTCCTGATGGAGCCGAAGGAGCATTTGGCAGTGATGAACGAAATCGATCGCCGCAAGCTTGCGCTCAAGATCGTCTATCATTCGCATCCCGATCACGATGCGTACTTCTCGGCGACCGATCGTGCCCAGGCGCGCTCGTTCGACCCCGAATTTCCGGACTATCCCGACACGGCTTACGTCGTGATGTCGATCCACGCCGGCAAGTTCGCGCGCGCCGCAGCTTTCGTGTGGAACGCCGCGAAACGAGACTTCGTCGAAGCAGATCTCGAAATTATCTAGAACCCGATTCGGGAACAACAGGTGCCCTCGATGAATGTTAGCGAGGGCAGTCAGCCGGTTACCGTCGGCGGACTCCCCGCCGATCTCGCTAAGCTACCTACGGAGTGACCTTCTGTTCGAGATAGCGGACTGAGCTGACGGCAACAGACGCTTCACGATACCTCACTGCGGGAGGCGCGGAACTGTTCCTCGCAAGCGGCGACTTCGAGCGGCAGGCCGCGCGTCTCGTCGATCAGAAACGCAAAGAGAATCGCGGCCGGGACTCCCCCGAGCACCGTGAAGCCGATCGCGTTGGCGAGCCCGCCAGTCAGCGGCGCGAGCGCGGCCGCAATCGCGTTGGAAGCGACCGCGCCGATCGCGATCATCACCGCAAACCATCCGGTCATCGTGCCGCGGAGCGCGGTCGGAAAAAGTTCAGTCACGGCGGCGTTGGACCCTACGGTTCCCGCGCTATCCGCGACCGTCACCAGGCTGAACGAAACCGCAAGCCAGAGCATCGGCATGATGAACTGCGGCGCCGGTATCCAGTAGAACCACAGCTGGCTCACGATGAAGAGCATCCCGAAGCCGACCACTGTCGGCACACGGCCCCATCGTTCGCAAATCCGCGCGCCAATCGGGAACCCAATCATGCCTACTCCGCCGCCGAGAATCGTCATCATGCTGGCGCCACCGGCGGTGAGCTTCACGTCGTTGACCGCGTGGTAATACGCGAAACCTTGTGCCGCGGCCTGACTCAAAGCCGCGAGCAGCGTGCATATGATCAGCGTGATCGCGCGGCGCCGGTACAACGGATGGAAGACGTCGTAGAAACGCGTGTCGCGCGTGATTCCTTCGAGTTCCGAGTGCTCCCAGCGTTCGCTCTCAGGCAACAACCGCGCCATCGACGGCAACAGCAGGACGCCTGCCGCGGCCAGAGCCAGAAGCCAGCGCCACGAAAGCCCGTAACCGACCAGCAGAGGCACGAGCAGCACGGAGAGGCCACCGCCGGCGGCGCCAGCGAATCCCGCCAGTCCCTGTCCTCCTGCACGCCGCTCGATCGTCAATTCTTCGGCCAGCATCACGATACATCCCGAGCTCGCGGCGACGACCACCGCATTGAGCCCGATCTCAAAAATGGCGAAGACCGCGAGGTTGCTGGCGCAGGCCGCGCCCAGGCTGCAGACCGGGATCGCGCCAAGGCACCACAGCACCATCCGGCGCCGCCCGAATTGATCGATCATGCGCGACAACACAAACGCGCCGAGCGCGGAGACCGAAATCCATGCGAAGAGCCGCGCCATCCCGGCGTCGTCGAGCCCAAAGCTCTTGCCGATCCACGGCGCCGCGATCCCGGTGATGGACACGGCGAACTGCTGATAGAAGAGCATCAGCAGGATGGCCCACACTGTTGCGCGCGTGCGCGATTCGCCGGCGGAAGAACGTAGCTCCTCAACCTCGGCAGCGGCGGCAGGCGGCGTAGGATTGTTCACCCGAGCCTCAGGAAGACGTGCTCATCGATTGCAGTTCGAAGACGGGCGCCTGCGGCGCCATTTCGCGAAATGCCTCGGCAGGAGAGCCGGCCTTGACCGGGAAGAAACGCTGCACCTGCGACGCGTAAGCGTCGAGGAAAGCCTTGAGGATGGGCGGCTTGTCAGCGTCGGGTATCGCGACGACGCGGCAGCGGTCGAGATTCGCGCCGCGCTTCAGTGTGACCTCGCCCGATACACGCGCATTCCGCGACCACGCGGTATCTCCCCGCGCAGCGACGAGATAACGGCGGCCGTCGAGGACAATCAGATTGACGGGAGTGGTGAAAATTCGGCCACTCTTACGCCCGCGGACCTGGAGTAAACGCATGTAGCGCGGGCCGATTCCGTATCCGACCAGGAATCCCATTAATTGATTAAAGAAGCGTTCGCTCGAGCTGGCTTTGATTTCGTGGCGCTCGGGTCCGGGCATCGCGAAGTCTCCGCTTAAGGAGGTTGTCTGAATGAATAGTGCGGGATCAGGAGTGGCATTGAAAGGCCTCGCACCTTGCTGCTCCCTGCCGCCGTGTGTGCACTGC
>JASHPB010000311.1 GCA_030038355.1 Candidatus Binataceae bacterium | reverse complement strand
CCCATCGCTCGAACACGTCGAGTGTATGCCGGACCGAATGAACCGTCCCGGTCCCGGATCAGGTGCCGTGGTGCTTCATCCCAAGGGAATGCTTCGATTACCTGACCAGTGATCCATTCAGCGGTCGGGTTAGTGGTCACGCTTACCCGGATCAGCCTCCTTCGCAGGTGCCCAAGAATCACCAGACCATACAGCAGGTTGAATGTAATGGTTCGCACCACAAACAAATCGATGGAGGTGATGCCGGCGGCATGGTTGCGCAGGAACGTCTTCCAACCCTGCGAAGTTGGTCTACCCGAGCGGCGCATGTACTTGGCCACCGTTGATTGAGCGACTTCGATTCCCAACATCAACAGCTCGCCGTGTATTCGTGGTGCACCCCACAGTGGGTTCTCGCGGCTCGTACGACGGATCAGGTCTCGGAGTTCGCGATCAATTTTGGGTCGACCGCCGCGCCGCCGAGACTTCCAGTGCCAATCGGCTCGGAAACCGCAGCGGTGCCAGCGAATCACGGTTTCCGGCTTGACCACGGTGATCGCGTTAAGAAGCGCTGGGAAGAGGCGGTACAGCCACACCAAGATCATTCGATCGAGATTTCGCAGCCGCACCCGAGAACGAGACTTGCGGCTTAGAATCAGCACCTGCTGCCGCAGAACCAGAATTTCAGCCTGCTGTCTCGCCTGAGAGTGCAGACGAGATCCGACAATGAGCAGGAATTTGGTTAAGAACGCGACCATCGCGCGTTCCAGTAGCACACGCAGAGTCCCTCGTCATGCCGGACTAAGTTTTCGGTAACGACAGGGAATCCTGACGCATTCCATCAATTGAACGTCACGCCTAGTCGAGCAAGCGGCAAAAGAGGTGAAGGCCATCGAGACGGCGCCAGCGCTTCGCGGCGCGTTTCTGTTTGCAGGAATGCAAACCGCTCGCCACGATAGAACAACCCACGCCGGCTGCATTATCGCTGCTGATCAGAACTTCTAGATTGTTGAATTTTCGAAAGTAAGCAACCCGCCGTTTTCGATAACGCTTTTATTAAAGTCGTAGTGTTTGGGCCTTCCATTGAAATAATAGTTTATTACCCGTGCATTTGCGCTGTGAGTAACGAATAAGACATTTTTGTCTTTGTAGTCTTTCACAATCATATCACAAAAATCGTAGACTCGTTTTGTAAATTCTTCTAAGCTTTCGGTGCCCATACTTCCGCTGCTGATTGCTTTCCAAAACAATGTAAGAGCATCCACAGTTTCCTCTTTACCCTCAAAGTCACCACAGTTTATTTCGGCTAGCCTGTCATCAAGCACAATCGGTCCTTTGTAGATGATTTCGCAGGTTTGGCGTGCTCGTTTTTGGGCACTGCAGAAACACGCATCAAAACTAACATCCTCCAAGTTTTTGGCTTGCAGTTTTGCCTGCGCTATTCCCGTTTGATTCAACTCAGTATCTGTACACCCGTTGAACTTCTTGAATAAGTTCCAATCGGTTTGACCCTGACGAACGAGGTATAACATAGTAATTCATTCCTCCAGTGTAATTGTATCGGGCGTCATGATCAGACGGCTTCCCTCGGTTGCTTATCAACCGACTGACTAATCGACTTTGTATCACTGCCCTGGCGAACTCCGTCTACGAACTTCACTCCCGCACGAACCAACGGCAGCGTGTCACGGCCGTCGAGCCGGCGCCAGCGCTTTGGGCCATGTCGAGCAGCTTGAACGCCATCAGCAAACCCTTGGTGCGCGAGCCCGCACCTCTGGTCGCCCGCTCGCGCAAGCGCACGGTGGCAAACGGCGATTCGATCACGTTGGTCGTGCGCAGATGCTTCCAGTGTTCCGCGGGGAAGTCGAAGAAGGTCGCCAGGCGCTCCCAGTGAGCGATCAGCGCCAAATCTGCTCGCTTCGGACCTACTACAGATAGCAATTTGCCGAATGACTCTACGTAGTTATGGCCTAATCGGCCCCTCGGAGAATTGCAATCACACCGGCTCGCAGCGTCGGCTCGCCGCTTGCGATTACGACTTTTATCTGGGGAGAAAATTTGGCGGTCGCAATGCACTGACGCAACTCGTGTCGGGAGCCTTCGGTTTGGCCAGGAACGATGCGATCACTCTCTGCGCACAGCCCGATACGGAGGCTGCGAAATGCCCGACCCCGGGGATGACCACGTCGGTGGAATTAGGAAGCGTTCGGGCCGCGATTTTCCCCCAACTCGGCGGCGTGACGGCATCGAAGCCGCCCGACAGGATCAGGGTTGGAATGGTACTGCGCGTAACGGCGCGTTGCTCCGGGGGCGCATGGGAGACGTTCCAACCACGGCAGTCGTCATACACATAGCTGAAGTGGACGGCCGGCTTGAGCACAGAGTCCGGATAGTCCGGGAAGGCGAGCCGTCCCTGCAAGAGGACGTCGGATTCGCTCTCGTAGGGAACCCACTCACCACAGATGACGCCGTAGGTCAGGCCGTAGCCGATGTAGCCTGCGGGAGTCGCCAACGTGGGCTTTGCGATTGACAAGGCGATGTTCTCCGCGTGTCCATCCGCAAGCTCGCCGATCCAAGCTGGCACATGCGGGTAGTCCTCCGACGCGAAGGACATGTTGACGAGCCAGTTCACCAGCGCCCCACCGTCGATCACCACCTTCGTTGGCGGCTGACCCGCTGCCGTCGTCACGGTCGTAGTGACCGGATTGGATTCGAGTTTACGCACCAGAGCGGTGAAGGTCTCGGCTAAACCGGGTTGGCGAGTCCAACAGTGGGGTTGCTCGGCGCAGGCGCGAAAGAGGTTGTCGAATCCCTCACTGGCATTGCCCCAGAACATGCCCGCGTTCACCACAGATGGCGGTTCTACCGAGTCGATGACCGCGCTGCGGATGCCTTCTGGATGCTCACGCATCAGCGTGAGGGCGAGATTTGTCCCGTAGGAGACCCCGAACACGTTCCATTGCGCGATCCTCAGCACCGTGCGCAGGGCCGCGAAGTCCGAAGCGCTTTCGGTCGTGTTATAGGCGCTGAGATCGCTCCCCGTCGCCAGCGAGCGTAGGTAGCAGGCTCGCGCCGCTGCAGCGTGTAGCAGCCCGGTCGAAGGCGTATTCAAG
>JASHPB010000310.1 GCA_030038355.1 Candidatus Binataceae bacterium | reverse complement strand
ACGCCCGCGGAGCTGCTCGCATTTGTCGTGCTGTTGCTGATCGCTGGCAACGAGACGACGACGAACCTGATCGGCAACGGCATGCTGGCGCTCGCGCAGAATCCGCACGCGATCGCCAACCTGCGTAGCGATCTATCGCTATTGCCGCGCGCGATCGAGGAGATGATGCGCTATGACGGGCCGATCCAGGTTTCGCTCGCGTTGCCGGTCGTCCGCAAGCCGATCGAGATTGAAGGCGTGAATCTCGAACCCGGAACGCTGATGTTCGTGATCCTTGCCGCTGCCAACCGCGATCCCGCCCGGTTCCTGAATCCCGACAGCTTCGACATCACGCGCGACCCCAATCCGCATCTGGCGTTCGGCGAGGGAATTCACCACTGCCTCGGCGCACCGCTAGCGCGGCTCGAGGGACGGATTGGGTTCGAGATGGCCCTGGACAAGTTCCCTGGCCTTCGCCTCGCCGATCCTGAGGCGCCGCTACGCTACAAGGGATCGTATTTCTTTCGCGGTCTAAGCGAGTTGAAGATGGCCATTTGAGCGCGGCCTCGGGCTGATTCAGGCGCTCGATCTCTTTGGGCCATGGTGTTAGTGATTGGGGTGATCACTCGCCATGTCCATTCCTGCGGGGCGGACACCCGCACACGGCGACCACATTTCGATAGGAGAGTCACCAAGATGGGAGCAACACCGTCGCTAGAAAGTGCCGCCAGGGGCGCCAAATCCAGCGCTGCCCTTGAGTTCCTCAGGAATTCGCCCAAGAAACTCCTGATTAACGGCAAATGGGTCGGAGCCAAATCGGGCAAGACCTTCGAAACCTTAAACCCCGCCAACGAGGAAGTGCTGGCTCTCGTCGCTGAGGGAGACAAGGCCGACGTTGACGAGGCCGTCAAAGTCGCGCGCAAAGCCTACGAGGACGGCCCATGGGCAAGCGCTCGCCCGCACGATCGCACCAAGGTCCTGCTGAAAATCGCCGATTTGATCGACAAGCACGCCGAGGAACTTGCCGAACTCGAAACCCTCGATAACGGCAAGCCGCTCTTCGAGTCGAAGAATATCGACATTCCGGGCGCGGCCGAGACCTTCCGCTATTACGCCGGCTTCGCCACCAAGATTTACGGCGAGACCAACCCGTCCGACCCCTCGATGTTCAACTACACGTTGCGCGAGCCGGTCGGCGTATGCGGGCAAATCATTCCGTGGAACTTCCCGCTGCTGATGGCATCATGGAAGATCGCGCCCGCGCTCGCATGTGGTAACGTCGTGATTCTGAAGCCCGCCGAGCAGACTCCGCTCACGGCGCTTCGCCTTGGCGAGTTGATTCTCGAATCAGGCCTGCCGGACGGCGTCGTACAGATCATCACTGGCTTCGGCCCCGGCGCGGGCAGCTCGCTCGCCGAGCATCCCGACGTCGACAAGGTCGCGTTCACGGGTTCGACCGAGGTCGGCAAGCTTATCCTGAAGGCCTCGACCGGGAACCTGAAGCGCGTGTCGCTCGAGCTCGGCGGCAAGTCGCCCAATATCATCTTCCCCGACGCCGACATGCAGCAGGCGGTCTTCGGCTCGAGCCTCGGAATCTTCCTTAACCAGGGCCAGGTGTGCTGCGCCGGATCGCGTGTCTTCGTGCAGGAGCAGGTGTACGAGCAATTCACCGATTCGATGTCGCAGTTTGCCCAGTCGCTGACGCTCGGCAATCCGCTCGAGGCTTCTACCCGCATGGGCCCGCTCGTGTCGAAAGAGCAGCACGACCGCGTCAAGGGCTATCTCAAGGTCGGCAAGGAAGAAGGCGCGAAGGCCAAGATCGGCGGCGAGCCTGGCAAGCAGGAACGCGGCTATTTCATAGAGCCGACGGTTTTCACTGGCGTGAACAACCAGATGAAGATCGCGCGCGAGGAAATCTTCGGCCCGGTCGCGTCCGCGATTCCGTTCAAGGATGAAAACGACGCCGTCTTCCAGGGCAACGACACGACCTACGGTCTCGCTGCTGCGGTGTGGACCAAAGACATCAGCCGCGCCCACACCGTCGCACGCAAGCTCAAGGCCGGCACGGTCTGGATCAACACCTACGGCATGATCGATCCGATGTCGCCGTTCGGTGGCTACAAGCAGTCGGGTTTCGGCCGCGAGCTCGGTAAGTACGCGATCGATCTCTATACGCAGATCAAGTCGATTTACTTGAAGCTGTAGTTCTCATTACCAATCTTCGAAAGAAGAGGGCGCCTTGCCGTGGCGCCCTCTCTTTTTCCAGATTGGTCAGCTCTTCCGCGCGTCGTCCTTCTTTTCCCCGCCGCCCATCATCTGAGTCGCACTTTGTAGAAATCGCGAGCCCATACTGATGAGCGCATCGGTCACGCCCGGGAACAGCGACGCGAGCTTCTCGGCCACCGCCGCTCCCGGAGGAACGTCCACCTCGGTAAGCCCGAACGCAGCCGCCGCCAGCACCGCCCACGTCACCCACCGCGCCGGCATCGCCATCATCGCGGGCATCCCCTTGATCGACTCGTGCTTGAGCGCACCGCGCGCCATCGGCGTGTCGATCACGCCTGGCATCACCAGCGATACCCGTACGCCCGTGTTGAACAGCTCGACCCGGAGCGCTTCGGTGATCCCGACGAGCGCGAACTTGGTCGCGCTGTAGCCGCCGAGCGGGCTGACGCCGCGCCGCCCCGCGAGTGACGAGATATTCACGATATTGCCCGACCTCTGCTTGCGCATCAGAGGCAGCACCGCTTGCATCGCGTTCAGCGCACCGAAGATGTTGACCGCCATCATCCGCTCGAGGTCCTCGGGCTTTGTTTCTTCGACCGTTTCAGCGATCAGCAGGCCCGCAGAGTTGATTAGGATATCGACCTTGCCGAAGGCCTCGCGCGCCTGGTCGATGGACCAGAACACGCGCGGACGATCGGTGACGTCGCAGTCGAGTGCGAGCGCGCGACCTCCCGATTGGTTGATTTTCTGCGCCAGCTCCTCGAGTTGAAGTCGGCGGCGCGCGAGCAGTGCGACGTTCGCGCCCTGCTCGCCGAATGCGAGCGCGACATCGTAACCGATTCCGCTCGACGCTCCCGTGACGACGACCGATCGATCGCGAAAATAGCCGAGACCGGCGTTGCGCTGAGGCTTGGGCGAGTCACTCATGTCGTTCACCTCGAACGGGATTGCGCCGCAGTGCCGACGGCCGCGTATTCGCGATTGTGCGCCGCCGCGATGAAGATGCGCAAACGCTGCCTTGCCGCATTTGGTAAGCATGGTTAGCTTGATGGAGCAGTCCGAATTGAAGGCAAACCATGAAATCACGAACGATTGCCGGGGAAATTGCCGCGCTTGGCGGGCTCATCGCCTCCTATCCGCTGGACTGGATGTCGCAGCGGGCGGAGCGCTTCCAGTGCGAGGCCACGAGCGAACCTGTGGTCCTTCTTCATGGACTCGGCGGCAGCCGCTCCAACCTGCTGGGACTTGCGGCGTATCTGCGCCTGGCAGGCTTTGATAACGTCGCGTACTTCGAATATCCACGTTTCCAGGCGATTACCGAATCCGCTTCGCAGCTCGGGAAGTTTGCGCGCGAGTGTTTCGGCGATGCGGGCGTTCACCTCGTTGGTCACAGCCTCGGCGGGACGGTAGCGCGCTTTCATGCCGCCGCCGCTCCCGCTCAGGTGCGCTCGTTGGTCACGCTCGGTTCGCCCTACTCTTATGCCCAATGGAGCCCGCGCGAGCTCGGGATTTTCGGCGATGACGATCCGATCGTGCCGGCGCCAATCGTGGCGATGACCGCGCCGTCGGCGTTCCGGCGAATCGAAATTCTCGACGACACCGGGCACTTGGCACTCATCTATCATCCCCAAGCGCTGCGAATCGTAGCGACTGAACTCCGCGCGAATCGGGCGCGCGACGAAGCACGCGCGATCTAGCTCCGCCGATGCCCCCTGCCACCCACGCGAGCGCGATCATCCTCGCGGGCGGCCGCAGCTCGCGGATGAGCAAACCGAAGGCCGCGCTCGATTTCGGCGGCGAGTCGATTCTCGAACGTATGGTCGAAGAGCTCGCGCCGAGTTTCGATGATTTGATCATCGTCGCAGCACCGGAACATGAGGAGAGTTTCAGAATCGAGATTCCGCGCGCGCGAATCGTCCGCGACGAAGTCGCGTTCGCGGGCCCGCTCGACGCGCTCCGCCGCGGCCTCGTCGCCGCGCGTCACGAGATCGCGTTCGCATGCTCATGCGATCTGCCGATGCTGAAGGCAGACCTCGCTGCCGAACTCTGTTCACTGATCGGCGAACATGCGGCAGCGATTCCGATCGTCGATAACCGGCTGCAACCGTTGTGCGCCGTCTACCGAAAGAGCGCCGCCGGTTCGATCGCAAAACTCATCGCCAATGGCGCGCAGCGCCTCCTGGTCCTGGCCCAAGTGCTCGACACGCGGCGCGTGAGCGCAGATGAACTGCGCCGCGTCGATCCGACGCTCGCGAGCTTCATCAACGTCAACACGCCAGACGACTACACCCGCGCCCTGAAGCTCGCGCGTGGCGAATCCTGAGGACTACTGCTCCTTCGGCTGCCAACGGAGAATCGGATGGCGCGCGGCTTCCGCTTCATCAACGCGCGACACAACGGTCGAATAGGGCGCGCCCTTAACCAGCTCCGGATCGTCCAACGCCTCGTCATAGATTTTCTCCAGCGCGGCGACGAAGCTGTCGAGAATCTCGCGGCTCTCGGTCTCGGTCGGCTCGATCATCAGCGCGCCCGCCACTACCAGCGGAAAGTAAATCGTTGGCGGATGGATGCCGAAATCGAGCAAGCGCTTGGCGATTTCGAGCGTGCTGACACCGGCGCGCTTTTCGAGATCATGTGTCAGCACGCACTCGTGCATCGAGGGCTCACTGGTCGCGCTCGGAAACTTTTCTTCGAGGCGCTTGCGAACGTAGTTGGCGCCGAGGATTGCGAGCCGGCTCGCCTCAGCGAGCCCGTCGCCGCCGAGCGCGAGGACGTACGCGTAGGCGCGAACCAGCATCCCGAAGTTGCCGTGATACGAGCGCAACCGCCCGATTGAGTCTGCCCGGTCCGTGTCAAAACGCAGCCCGTCCGCCGTGCGCATAAGCCGCGGCATCGGCAGGAACGGCTCGAGACGGCGCTTCACGCCGATCGGTCCAGCACCCGGGCCGCCGCCCCCGTGAGGCGTGGAAAAAGTCTTGTGCAGGTTGAGCTGGACGATATCGGCGCCCGTGGCGCCCGGCTTGGCGACTCCGAGCAGAGCGTTCATGTTGGCGCCGTCGAGATAGAGGAGAGCGCCGGTCTCATGCAGCGCGTCCGCGATCTCGCGAATCTCGGGTTCGAAAATTCCGAGCGTGTTCGGATTCGTCACCATCATAGCGGCGACGTCGTTGCTCGCGAGACGGCGAATCTCCGCCGCTTCGAGGAAGCCGCGCTTGTTTGATTTCGCGACCACAACCTGAAAGCCCGCGAGCGTGCAGCTCGCCGGATTGGTGCCGTGCGCCGTGTCGGGGATTATCACCTTGTGGCGAAGCTCTTTGCGCTTGCGGTGGAATGCCCGAATCATGAGGAGTCCCGCGAGCTCACCCTGCGCGCCCGCTGCCGGAGCCAGCGAGACAGCATCCATGCCGGTGATTTCGGCGAGCGTGGCTTCCATCCGCTCCATCAACACGAGCGCGCCCTGCGCGAGATGCTCCGGCGCCGCCGGATGCAGTCCTGCGAAGCCGGGCAGGGCCGCCATCTCCTCGTTGAGTACGGGGTTGTACTTCATCGTGCACGAACCCAGCGGATAGAACTGGAGCGCCTGGGCGAAGTTGAGTTGCGACAAGCGCAGGAAATGGCGCAGCACCTGCGGTTCGCTGAGCTCGGGGAATCCGGCCAGGTCTTCGCGGCAAAGTTCGCGGCCGAGGATATCGGCGCCGCGCGCGACGCCGTCGGGGCGAGGCGGGCCGTCAGCACCACGGCGGCCATCACAAGACAATTCGAAGATGAGAGGCACGCCTGCGACCGGCTCGATACGGCGCGGAGTTGGCTCAGGGGCCGGCGTGATATGACGAATCTTCCCCGCAGTTGCCATCATCGCACCCCCGCGAGTGCGCCCGCGAGGCGCGCGAACTCGTCGGTCCGATTCATTTCAGTGAAGGTCGTGAGGATGGTGTCTGAAAGTTCAGGATAATCGCGCCCGAGTGCGATTCCGGCGAGAATTTTTCGCGCCTCGGCGGCTCGCAGAGCCTTCGTGGCGTCGTCGACGCGGATCACAAATTCGTTCAGGAAAGGACCCGTGAACCGCCGCCGAATTCCGGCTCCGTCGAGCACCGTTGCAGCCTCATGCGCAAGTTCGACATTGCGTTCCGCCAGATCGCGGAGCCCACCGCGGCCCATCAGGGAAAGATAAACGGTCGCGGCCAGCGCACAGAGCGAATGATTAGTGCAGATGTTCGAAGTCGCGCGCTCGCGGCGGATGTGCTGCTCGCGCGTCGCGAGCGTGAGGCAGAAGGCACGCCGCCCGTCGCGGTCGCGAGTCTCACCGACGAGCCGGCCTGGAAGCTGCCGCACCTGAGCCATTTTCGCCGCGAGATAACCGAATCCCGGACCGCCGAACTGCAGCGGCAGGCCGAAGCTCTGGCCTTCTCCCGTCGCGATATCGATGCCGAGCTCGCCGGGCGGCTTCAGGAGCCCGAGCGCGAGACTCTCGGCGGTGGCCGAGATGGCGATCGCATCGGCGCGCCGCGCCATCGCCGCCATCGCGCCGAGTGGCTCGATCACGCCAAAGGCATTGGGATAACCCGTGACCACGCATAGCAGACGCTCGTTCGCGATCTTCTCGAACGCCGCCAAATCGGTCGCACCGCTGGTCGAATCGAAGGGGACTTCGAGGATTTCGATTTCCTCGATCGAACTCAAATAGGTGCGAATCGTCGCGCGATAATCGGGCCAGAGCGCGCGCGCGAGCGCGACCAGCGTCCGCTTGGGTTTCAGCCGATGCGCCATCAGCACAGCTTCCGCCGCTGCCGATGCGCCGTCGTACATGCCGGCGTTGGCGACCTCCATCGCAGTGAGCTGCGTGATGAGGGTCTGGAACTCGAAAATAGCCTGCGTTGTCCCCTGGCTCGCCTCGGCCTGGTAGGGCGTGTAGCTTGTGGCGAATTCAGCGCGTGCGGTGATCGCGCGCACCGCTGCGGGCACGTAGTGATTGTAGTAGCCGCCGCCCAGGTAGCTCGTGAACTCGCTCGCGCCCGAGTTGATGCCGGCCAACTTCGAAATCTCTCGCGCGACTTCCGCCTCGCTCCTGCCGCGATCGATTGCGATCGCCGCCTTGGCGCGCAACTCCGCGGGCACGTGTTCCACAAGTTGTTCGAGGTTCTCGAGCCCGACGACATCGAGCATCGCCGCGAGGTCAGAACTGGTGTGCGGCATGAATCTCATCTGAAAACCTTCTTCCTCTTCTGCTTCATCCATCTCCACCACGAGCTGAATCGCAATTGATCATAACTTGACGCGCGAGTCGAAGCGCGGGTCACCCCGCCGATAAAAGGGCATCTTGACGATCGTCGCCGCCGCGCGGCGGCCGCGGACCTCGATTTCGATCTTCTGGCCCAATGCATTGGACGGCTTAAGTGCGTCTGCCGACGCGTACGCCATCGCAATTGGGCGGCCGCGCCACGGCGCGAAGGTGCCGCTGGTGACCGCACCAGCTTCGCCTCCATCGGCGAAGACCTTGTAGCCTCGGCGCGCGACGATTTTCCCGTCGTCGGTCTGGATGCCTATGAGATGCCTCCTTGTGCCATTGTCGAGCTGCGATTGGAGTGCTTTTGCACCTACGAAATCTCGGCTCAACTTTACGAACGTTTTGAGGCCCGCTTCGAGCGGAGATGTCGCGGCGTCGAGCTCGTGTCCATAGAGCGGCAGCGACGCTTCGAGCCTCAGCGTATCGCGGGCGCCGAGCCCGACGGGTTTGATCCCGTCGCTCGCGCCCGCATCGAGGATCGTCGCGAAGAGCCGCACGGCCCCGGCGTTATCGACGAAAAGCTCAAAGCCGTCTTCGCCCGTGTATCCCGTCCGCGCAACGACGCATCGGACAGCCGCGACCTGGCCGCGCGCGACGCCGAAGCGAGCGATCGCGGCAATTGGAAACTCGGCGAGACGCTCAAGAATCGCGACGGCGCGAGGCCCCTGTACCGCGATCAGCGACATTTCGGCGCTAACATCGTTGAAGTCGGCGCGCCCGCCGTTCAGGTCAAGCAGCCATTCGCGATCGCGCTCGATATTCGAAGCGTTGACACAGAGCAGGTAGCGCTCGGCGCCAAGCCGGTACACGATCAAGTCGTCGATTGTGCCGCCGTCTTCCCCGCACATGAGCGTGTATTGTGCGTGGCCTTCCACCAGCCGCGCGGCCGAGTTGGTCAGCGCGCGCTCCAGTAGCGCGAGCGCGTGCAGCCCGGTTATCTCGAACTCGCCCATGTGACTCAGGTCAAAAACTCCCGCCGCCGAGCGGACTGCGACGTGCTCCTCGATAATCCCGCTGTATTGCACGGGCATCGTGAAGCCGCCGAACTCCGTCATCCGGGCGCCGAGTTTCTGATGAAGATCGAACAAGACGGTGCGCTTGGGCGCATTCATCGGCCACCAAAAACTAACAGAGCGGACATTGGGCCACGAGACAAACGCGCGCGATCTGCCAACAGCAGCGCGATCTTTCCACAGCGCCTTGCTCGCGCGTTGCTCGTATAGTCGAATCGTATCGGATGAGCAGCGCGATAATCATGGACGGGCGCGAGGTGAGCGCGCATCTGAGGCCAGAGCTCCGCCACCGCGTCGAGCAGCTCAAACATGATCACAATCTTACACCCGCGCTGACCGCGATTCTGGTCGGTGACGATCCTGCCTCGCGCCAGTATGTCCGCAACAAGCAGCGCATGGCAGAAGAGCTTGGTTGCGCGAGCCGCACGACAAGGATTCAGCCGAATGAGGCGAGCACGGCTTCGATGCTCGCCTTGATCGAGGAACTCAATCGCGATCCGGCGAGGACCGGTATCCTGCTGCAGATTCCGATTCCCGAGCATGTCGATCATTTCCGACTCTTCGACGCGATCGCGCCGTTGAAAGACGTCGACGCCGTCGGCGCCACGAGCGTGAGCGGCTTCTATCGCGGGCAGTGGGGCACATTCATACCGTGCACTCCCCGAGGGATCCTGACGCTGCTCGGCTATTACAAGGTTCCCGTCGACGGTGCGCGCGCGGTGGTGATCGGCCGCAGCGATATCGCCGGCAAGCCGACAGCGATTATCCTCGGTGGCCGGCTGCGCAATGCGACCGTCACCTGGTGTCATCGCCATACCCGGGATCTGGTCGAAATCTGCCGCACCGCGGACATCCTGGTGCCGTGTGTCGGCGCGGATACCGGTCAACCCTACCTGATCACTGGAGACATGGTGAAGCCCGGAGCATGCGTGATCGATGTCGGCGTTCGGCGTGTCGGAGCGGGCAAGTTTGTCGGCGACGTTGACTTCGACGCGGTCAAAGAGGTCGCCGGCTGGATCACGCCGAATCCCGGTGGCACCGGGCCGATGACGGTGGTCGGGCTGATGCAGAATCTGATCGACGCGGCTCGCTACCAGCTCGGCCTTGAGCGGGCAACCTACACGACGTAGATCGGCGTTTACCTCGCGATAATTTCCTTTGCGGTGGCTGCGGCGAATTTCGTAGAACTCTAGGCGGCTCCGCTACTGGAGCCACTAACATGTCTGCGAGACCGAATCGAACCGACACCGATACGCCGCGCCGGCGCACGCTCAGCGAAATTCTGATCGGTCCGCCGCGCGACGTACGCGATCCGCGCGTTTTCCATAGTCTGTCGCTGGTTGCGTTTCTCGCCTGGGTCGGACTCGGCTCGGACGGCCTCAGTTCCTCGTGCTATGGCCCGGACGAGGCGTTTCGCGCGCTCGGCACGCATCAGTACCTGGCAGTGTTCCTCGCGCTGATGACGGCGCTAACGGTCTTCGTAATTTCAGCTTCGTATTCGCAGACGATCGATCTGTTTCCGACCGGAGGCGGCGGTTACCTGGTGGCGACCCGCCTGCTCGGCCCGTACTTCGGGCTCATCTCGGGCAGCGCTTTGATCGTCGACTACGTACTCACGATTTCGATGTCGATCGCGAGCGGCGCCGACGCGATCTTCAGCTTTCTCCCGTTCGAATGGGACTTCGTCAAGTTCTGGTTCGTGCTGGCTATCGTGTTCCTGATGATCGCGATGAACCTGCGCGGGGTGAAGGAATCGGTGCTGTCGCTGCTGCCGATCTTTGTCGCCTTCGTGCTGATGCATGCGTGGCTGGTCGGCTACGCGCTCATTAGTTGCGCCTTCAGTTTTCCGGGCGTGGTCCACGCCGCCGCGCAGCAAGCCCGCCACGGATTCGATACTCTCGGCTTCGTCGCGGTCGCGGCGATTTTCTTTCGCGCCTACAGCATGGGCGGCGGCACATACACGGGAATCGAGGCGGTTAGCAACGGTCTGCCGATCCTGCGCGAGCCCCGCACCGTGACCGGCAAGCGCACGATGATTTACATGGCGCTCTCGCTCGCTTTCCTCGCTGGCGGAATCCTGATTGGCTACCTGCTCGAAAACGTCCAGGCGGCGCCCGGTGAGACGCTCAACGCCGTGCTTTTCGATCGCGTCGCCAGACAATGGACCTTCCTCGGCGTGCCAATCGGCCTCGAGATCATCACCTTCACGCTGATCACCGAAGGCGCGCTGCTTTTCGTCGCTGCCCAGACAGGATTCATCGACGGACCGCGCGTGCTCGCCACCATGGCTAACGATCGGTGGCTGCCGCGGCGCTTCTCTAATCTGAGCGCGCGGCTGGTGACCCAGGATGGCGTTCTCGCGATAGGCTTGGCGTCGTTCGTGATCCTGCTCGGCACGCACGCCAAGGTCGATATCCTGGTCGTGCTCTACGCCATCAACGTGTTCATCACCTTTACGCTCTCCCAGCTCGGCATGAGCGTGCACTGGATTCGCGAGCACAAGAGCGAGCCGCGATGGCGCCGCAAGCTGCTCGTTAACGGAATCGGATGCCTTTTCACAGCAACGATCCTGGTCCTCACGGTCATCTTCAAGTTCGACGAGGGCGGATGGGTCACGATCGCAATAACTGGCGCGCTGATCACGATCTGCTGGGCCGTGCGGCGTCACTATCGGCTCGTCACCGCAGCCGTTGAGCAGATCGAGGCGGCGATCCTTCCGAAGTTGTACGAAGCGGAGAAGAGAGAGGCGCCGGCGCTCGAACCCGACGCGCCGACTGCGGCAATCTTGGTCAGCGGTTTCAATGGTCTCGGCCTCGCTACGCTGATGTCGGTGACGGAATTGTTCCCCGCCGAGTTCCACAACGTCGTTTTCATCGGCGTCGGCGAAGTCGATTCCGCGCTGCTCAAGGGGGCCGAGGACATCCACGAGCTCGAGAATCGTCTCGCCGCGGACCTTCAAGAGTACTGCCAGCTTGCCGGCGACATGGGGATGCATCCGGAGCTGCGGTTGGGACTCTCGCCGGATGTCGTCGCGGAGCTTCGCCGCCTCTGCCTTGAAGTCGCGCACGAGTTCCCGCACGTCGTGTTCTTCGCCGGCAAGCTGATCTTCTCGAATGAGGTGGAAGGCTTCATCGGCCGGTTCCTCCACAATCACACCGCGCTCGAATTGCAGGGATGGCTGCAGCTCTATGGCTTAAGCCTCGTTATTCTGCCGGTGCGCGTGGGAGGCGTGTCATCGCCGCTGCCACCGTTGCCGCCGTCGTCGACATAGATTGCGCGCCCGAACCCCTCACTTGACTGGACACCATCGGACTGGCGTAACTGCTGGCAACCATGTCGGAGTTCCTCGAGTCGGTCCCGGAGCTCGCAACTGAGCCCGGGGCCGCCATCGTCCTGCCCCCAGTCGAGGCAATGCGCTCGGAGGTGTGGGCGCTCGCATGGCCAGTGATCCTTTCGTTCGCGCTCGATTCGATCCTCGGGCTCGCCGCGATGCTGATGGTGGGGCGGCTTGGCGCTGAGGCAGTCGGTGCGGTCGGACTCGCGACGCAGATCCTGGGTGCCGTGCGTGCTGGAATTGCGGCGGTCGGCACGGGCACCGTCGCGCTAGTGGCGCGCTATATCGGCGCTCAGGATCGCGACAACGCTGAGGAAGTGCTCACGCAGTCGGTGGTATTCGGCGTGCTGGTCTCTACCGTGATCGCGATCCCGGTGATCGTCTTTGCGACGCCGCTGATGAGCCTCTTCCAGGTGAAAGGGCAGATGGCGGCGATGGGCGCGCGATACTTGCGCGTCGTAATGCTGTCCGAGCCGTTCCAGGGAATTTTCCTGATGTGCGCGTCGGGCCTCCGCGGCGCGGGCGACACGCGCACGCCGCTCTGGATCGGCGGCATCATCGACGTGCTCGCGATATTCCTCAACTACGTATTGATATTCGGCAAATTCGGAATTCCGGCGCTCGGCGTCGATGGTTCGGCGTTCGCAACCTTGATCGCGATAGCAATCGGCGGCGTGCTGTTCTTCTGGGCGCTCTCGTTCGAAGGGATGGTGCTCGGTTTCCGATGGGACAGGCTATGGCCCGATTTTGGCCTCGGCTGGCGAATCCTGCGCGTTGGCAATCCCGCCGCCATCGAGCAGCTCGTTATCCAGTTCGGCTTCGTCGCCTATGTCGCGTTCGTCGCGCGCTATGGCGACAAGGAAGTCGCCGCGTATTTCATCGGCGTGCGGATCCTCGCGCTCTCGTTCCTGCCGGGGTTCGGCTTTTCGGCCGCGTCGGCGACCCTTGTGGGGCAGGGACTCGGCGCGCGCGATCGGGCGTTTTCGCGCAAGGCAGGATGGGAATCGACCGGGATGGCGGTCGTATTGATGACGGCGATGGGGTTGGTATTCATTGTCTTCGCGCGGCAGATCGCGGCGCTCTTTATCGACGATCACCAGGTCATCCTGTACACCGTGGCTTTCATGTACGCGCTTGGCGGGGCGCAGCCGCTGATGGCCGTGGACTGGACGATCACGGGCGCGCTGCGGGGCGCGGGCGATTCCCGCTTCCCGCTCTACGGCTCGCTCGCGGGCTTCTACGGGATGCGGCTCTTCCTGACGATTCTCATCTGGTACCACCACGGCAACATCGAATGGATTTGGTGGTCGATCATCGCCGACTACGTCGTGCGCTCAGGCCTCAAGACCTGGCGTTTCTGGGGCGGCAAGTGGGAGACGGTCGAGGTCTGACGCGCGCGCAAGTTTGTTGACGAATCTTTTTTCCGGGACGTTTACAAACTGCACAACGTTCGCGATCCTCGATCGGGGCGCATCTTGAATCCAGCGGAAAATACCGCGCAGACGATCGAGGGCACGCTAGACCATCTGCTCTACGTTAACGAGCAGAACGGCTACTCAGTCGCCGTACTCGCGGTCAGCGCCGCGAACGGCGAATTGACACGCCTCACCGTCGTCGGCGATCTCAGCGGCGTCGAGGTCGGCTCGACGATTCGCGCGCAGGGCCGGATGGAGAAGCATCCGCGCTTCGGCGACCAGTTCAAGGTGCTCGATTTCGAAACGCTCCGGCCGGCGGGCGCGGTCGCGCTCGAACGCTACCTCGCGTCGGAGATTCATGGCGTCGGCCCGGCGCTCGCGCGCCGTATCGCGGAGTACTTCGGCGAGCACCTTGGCGAGGTGCTCGACTCGATGCCGGATCGGATGCGCGAAGTGCCGGGCATCGGGCGCGTCGTGGCGGAGCGGATCAAAGCCGCGTGGCGGGATTCCTCGGGGCTTCGCGAGCTTACGGTCTTTCTCAGAGGTCACGGAATCGCGGCGGCGCACGCGCGGCGCATCCATCAAACCTACGGCAAAGACGCTCTGGAGACTGTCAAGCGCGATCCGTATGTGCTCGCACGAACGATTCACGGAATCGGATTTCGCACGGCCGACGCGGTCGCCGAGAAGCTCGGCATCCCGCGCAGCTCAATTCAGCGCGCGCGCGCCGCGGTGCTCTACGTGCTCGAGCGGTCGGCTGACGAAGGGCACGTTTACGCACCGCTCGAGTATATCGAAGGTCAGTTTCAGGGCGCGCTCGAGATGAATTCCGATCTCGCCCACGAGGCGGTAGATGAACTCGCCAGGGCCGACGAGGTTGTCATCGAGCGTGCCGCCGAGCACACTGCCGTTTACCTGAAACCTTTGCACGAGGCCGAAAGCAATGTTGCGCAACGCATCAAGCAACTCGACGCGGCCAACCCGATCGCCGCGCCCGTCGTCGAGCGTGCTGTCGCGGCCGCTCTGAGAGCCACCGAGATTCAACTTTCGCGCGAGCAGGCGCAGGCGCTGCGCACCGCTCTTCGAAGCCGCGTTAGCGTGATTACCGGCGGACCCGGCACCGGCAAGACGACGCTGCTCAAGTCGATCATCGCGGCGCTCGACGACATCGGCTTGAAGCCGACGCTGACCGCACCGACGGGCCGCGCCGCGCGACGTCTCAAGGAGGCGACCGGCCGCGATGCGAAGACGATCCATCGCCTCCTTGAGTACGCGCCCGAGACGGGAGGGTTCATCCGCGGCAAAGAATTTCCGCTGAAGGCGAACTTTGTCATCGTTGACGAGGCCTCGATGATGGATATCGAGCTCGCGGCCGGCCTGCTCGACGCACTGATGCCGAACTGTTCGTTGCTGCTGGTCGGCGATCGCGATCAGCTTCCTTCGGTCGGGCCGGGCAGTGTGCTGAAGGATGTAATCGCATCAGAGCTGGTACCGGTAGTCGCGCTGCACGAGGTTTATCGCCAGGCGCGCCAGAGCATGATTATCGCCAACGCCCATCGCCTCAACCGGGGAGAGTCCCCGATCATCTCGAACGATCCCGAAGGCGACTTCTTTTTCTTCGAGCGCGTCGCGCCGGAAGAAGTGATGGCGACGATCAAACAGCTCCTGCATCAGCGCCTAGTCGGCCGCTTCGGCATCACCGATCCGCGCGATATCCAGGTGCTGACTCCCATGAATCGCGGCCCGCTCGGAACACACGCGCTCAATCACGAGCTGCAGGCGCTGCTCAATCCGCGAGGACCCGAATTGCGCGCTGGGGAGCGCACGCTGCGCGACGGCGACCGCGTCATCCAGCTTCGCAACAACTACGACAAGGGCATCTTCAACGGTTCGATTGGCCGTATCGTGGACGTCAACGCGGAGAAGGGTCGTATCACGATCGCATTCGAGGAGGCGCACGCCGATTACGATATGTCGGAGCTCGACGAGATTGGCCTTGCCTACGCGATCTCGGTGCATAAGAGCCAAGGCAGCCAGTATCGCGCCGTGGTGATGCCGATACATCCGAGCCACTACCTGATGCTGCGGCGGAACCTGCTCTATACGGCGATCACTCGCGCCGAGAAGGTTTGCGTGCTGGTCGGAACGAAGAGCGCTTTGCGGCAGGCGGTGCGCAACCAGGACGAGCGCCGGCGCTTCAGCCGCCTCGCCGACCGGCTGCACGTTAATTGAGAGTTACCAGTCAAGCCGACTCGGCCTTGACCAGGATCCTGGCTTACGAACTTCCGCCCCGTGACAGGTACGAGACCAGGATAATCAGTCCCAAGATTGCAGCGGCGAAAAGTGCAACGATCAGGACCGCGAGCAGCGCGCGCCAAGCCGAGAACTTGTGCACCTCGCCGATGCACTTGAGCGAAACCACGAAGCCCCACACTCCGAGCACAAAGTGCACGCCGCCGAGCTCGATCAAGGGCTGGCCCATCTTGGGCAGCCCGTTGATGCCGACTATGGGCGGCGTCATCAGGCCCAGCAGCAGCGCGATGATGCTCGCGCCCGCCGCGGTGATCGTGGGAATCTCCGACCATGCGATCGCCGCGCGCATCTCGAGCGCGCGGCCGACGCCGCCGATCGCGCGTCCCGCCCAGGTGACAAGGCCGCTGTTCACATAGAGCGCAAGGATACCGAAAATCGCCGCGGCGATAACTTCGATCGCGACCTGGAACGGCCACCACGGCGGGGTCTTGCTCCCCGACATCACGCCCATCCACTGATGCTCGAGGGTAGTGAGTACTGGCGCCAGCATTGCGAGGATTATCACGCTGCGCCGTGGATCGATCTCGACGATGCGGCGGATCGTGAGGCGTGGCTCGGTCCAGATCGTGAAGTAGGGCGCGATCGAGTCGGCAGTTCCGTTGGCCATCGGCGTCAGAGCGGCGCGAAGAACGCTAGCATCCTGGATTACGCCTCGTCAGGGCGCATCGAATTGGCGGGAGAATCAATACCTCAAGGAGGTTATCTCTTTGGCCCCGGCGCTAAGCGTGAGTCCCCGCGGCTTTGCCCCACAACTGGCGCAATCGATGGTCGCGGCCACAGCTTATCCTGTACATCCCATAGGCGAGTTTGTGCGTGCGACAGTATTGCTGATGATAGTTCTCGGCGGGATAGAAGGTCGCGGCGGGAACGATCTCGGTGACGATCGGCTCCTTGAAGGGCTTGGTCTTTTCCAATTCGACCAGTGATTGCCTCGCTTCCCGTTCCTGTTCGGCGCCGTGAAAGAAAATCGCAGTGCGGTACTGCGTGCCTTCGTCGCAGAACTGCTGATCGCGCACGGTCGGATCGATGTTATGCCAGAAGATGTCGAGCAGGTTCCGATAGCTGATCTTTGCCGGATCGAAGGTCAGCTCGATCGCCTCGGCGTGGCCGGTCATGCCGCTGCAAACCTGGTCGTAGCTCGGGTTCCTGGTTTGCCCTCCCGTATATCCGACCTGCATCGAAAGCACTCCGGGAAGTCCGTCGAACGCGGGTTCCATGCACCAGAAGCAGCCGCCGGCGAACGTTGCCTTAGCGACCTTGCCGTTGGTTGGAAGCTCGTTTTTGCCGTCACCTGATTCACTCATCGCAATTCTTCCTACCACGCCTGCCCGTTCATCGCACAATACGCCTAATCAGGCATCAGTCATGCTGAGCGGCCGAGCTTCGCGAACAATTCGCCCTCCGCCGCCGCGATCGGCGATTCGAGTGCGTTGTTGAGCAGCCGCTCGAACGTCGGTGAACCGGCAGCCTGCTCTGCAGCCCATCGGTTTGCGAACGCACCATTCTGGATTTCGCGAATCGCCGTGCGCATCAGGTTTTCCGCATCCTCTCCGATGAATTGCGCGCCGTGCGTGAGCTGGCCGAACTGGCTCGTATGCGAATGCAGCTTGAGCTGCTTCCAGAAGCCGCGCTCCGCCATCGCATGCCCGATCTCGCCGAGCTCGCCCGAGGCGTAGAGCTCGAGCAGCGCGACCTCCGGGCTGACTCCTGCCTCGGTTAGCAACTTGAACGCGCGCTCGAGCAGAAAGAGCATCGCGCCCGCCCAAGTGTGCTCGGAAAAAAGGTCGACCAGCGTCTCTTCTTCAAAGCTCGATTCGACGACCGCACCGTGCGGCATGAACGCTCCGATTCCGTGTGAGATCGCGAGCATGGTCGCGGGCGCGTGCCGCGATGCGTCCTGCTTGACCCCGACCAGTACGGGAAATCCTTCACCGCGCGCCGGCAAGTCGAGCACACCCTGACCGATCATTCGCGGCGCGACCAGAACCACGTCGATGTCGGCGGGCGGAGTGATGAACTGGTAGGTGATGTTGTAGCCGCTCGCGAAGACGAGGGTCTTGCCTGCCTTCAGCTGCGGCGCGATATCGCGACGGTAGATCTCGGGCGCGATTTCGTCCGGCAGGAGCAAGAGGATCACGTCGGCGCGTGCCGCCGCCTGGTCAATCGCGAACGTTTCGAAGCCGTCGCTCTTCGCCTGGCGAAAGCTGTCGTCCTCGACGTTGCCAATGATCACATTATGCCCCGCGCGGCGCAGATTGATCGCCTGCGAGCGCCCCTGGTTGCCGTAGCCGATAATCGCGATTGTCTTGCCCTTCAGGATCGCCGGGTTCGCTTCGTTCGCCGAATAGAATTTCGCCATGAGAAAAGCCGTCCTTTGCGCCTGCGTTCGCCACGAGCGAATGATGCAGTGTTGGCTGACAGATGGTTCCTGACTTCGGCTCCCCTTCCGGTACGGGAACAGGTCGGGGGCTAGGTTGAGTCCCTTTTACCGCAAAAAACACACCGCATTCGACCGAACCCTTTCCCCAGGGCAAGGCAAGTTTGACATGCCCGGCCAGCCGGGG
>JASHPB010000039.1 GCA_030038355.1 Candidatus Binataceae bacterium | reverse complement strand
TGATGATAGCCGAGGTGAGGAGTCTGATCGATCTGTTCGCTAGATTGGTCCCGCGACTCTATTGGTCGTTTATCCCGCTTCGAATCGCTCTCAACACGTCTTTCGAGAAGAAAGCGATCGACCTTACATACGCGAATCTTCCATCGGTGAACTTCTCTGAAGCGGTCCTCGCCCATTGCGCTCCAGAACTTTCGGTTCTGCCGGTCAGCGGATTCGAATGGAACGACTTGGGTGAGCCGAGTCGTGTAATGCGTGCGCTAGCGAGAAAAAGGATCCAACCTGGTTGGCTCAGCAATTATGCTCACGCAGTTGAGGGCAATACTGGCGCCAAATTCTGTCGCCGCACCGTGCCGAAAACTCACGCCAGTGACGAGTGATGGTAAAAACGGAAATTCCGGGTCAGGGGAGATACACAGGCCGTGAAGGACTTGTGACGTCTGGGAACACGCCTATTACATCGACTACCGGAATGAGCGAGCAAAGTACGTTGACGAATTCTGGCAAGTCGTAAACTGGGAATGGGTCGCCAGCAATAATGCGTAAGCTCGAACGAAAGACCAGACCTGACGTACGTCGTGAAGGTCAACTTTGACTCATAAGCACTTCCCTACGAAGTTAGTGCACGCCTTGGCGGGGTTGAAGACTGCGGTGACGACCGCGGGCAGGCCGCGGTTGCTCTCGCGGCTGACGCTACCCGAAGTTATCCGCCATAGGAAATCATGATACGAGGGCTTCAAGGTCTCGCTGAAAAATTACGGAGAAGGGCGATGTATTGTTTTCGAAGTCACGCGTCTTGCAGGCCCAGCCTGCCGATCATGTTCGCCATGTTGACGACTGCGCTTTGCTTGTCTGGCTGTCAAAAGCAAGTTCAGGTTCAGGATGCCGGCGAGCGCGCAGGTTTCGAGGTGCGCGACGCCGCCGACTGCTTGCCTGATATAACGCTGCTCGATCAGCACGGGCAGCAAGTCTCTTTGGCCTCACTAAAGGGCAAACCTATACTCTTCGATTTTATCTATACGACTTGTCCGGGACCGTGCCTTATGCTGACCGCGCGCATGAAGCGGATCGCAAATCAACTGGGATCCGCGCTGGGGCCGGAAGTCCGGATCGTCTCGTTAACCGTTGATCCCGAACACGATCGGCCGCCGCAACTGCTCACCTATGCGAATGACCAGGGTGTAAACCGCAAAGGTTGGTTGTTTCTGACCGGAACACCAAATCAGATCGACGACCTGATGGCGCACTTTAACCTGATTCGCAAGCATGAAGCGGACGGGACTGTCGATCATGTGCTCGAGTACTTTCTGGTGGGAGCAGATGGGCACGCGCTGCTCCAGTACATGGGCGAAAAGGCCGACCCGAAGAGAGTCGCTGACGACGCGGAGCAGGCGGCGGAAGGAAAGCCGCTCTTCGCAGGCGACGGCACCGTGATATCTGCGAAATAGTAGCCCCAAGCATTTCGAGTCGGCGGCGGGCGGCGAGAGGCATCCTTCGCTGGACCGTTTCTTTATCGAGGGCTGAATCGAGGACGAAAACAACTCTGACCTCGCATGCGCCGGGCGTCTCTTGGCCGTCACCGTCCTCGGAAAAGTTTTCGCGCTGAGATTTTTGGGCGTCTGGAGCGAACGCAGTCCTCATCGTTCTCTGGTTCATGGGTGAGCTATCGTCGTGGCCTGATTCTTGGCCTCGAATACTTCGGCGGCCTTGGCCAGCGTGGCGCCCGCGTCACCGGGGGTTTTTTGGGTTCAAACTACAGGACGCCAGGCCGTCCATGTACTTACCGCGCCTTGACGGTACCTACCCTATTGACGGTGCACCGCAGTTTCAGAATCATCCGTTTCGAGACAACATCGTCGCCTTACCAGCGGATAATGGGTATTTTATCGTCAGCCCTTACGGTAACGTTGTCAGTCGCGGCCTCGCAAAGGAGCTCTGTAATCGAGTACTAAGCAGTTGCTCCAATTTTCCTGCCAATCCGGATTCGGAACAGCTTATCGTCGGGGTTGCTGCCACACCAACTGGCGCTGGACTGCGGGCAGTCAGCCGGCACGGTTGGCGGTGAACCGCCGGCGACGCCAAGCCTTACGGCGACGTTCGGAACGAGCCGCCGATAACCGGAATCGACAGCACCCCGACCGGAAAGGGTTACTACATCGTCGCGGCGGATGGCGGCGTCTTGAGCTTTGGTGACGCCAAGTTTTACGGCTCCACTGGCGGCAACAAACCGGGTGGCCACAACCTTACGGGCATCGCCATCAGTATTGATGCAAATCGGAACATCAACGGCTATTGGCTGGTTGCAGACGACGCTACCGTACTCACATTTGGAGACGCGCCTTTTTGGGGTCCACCAGGGGCAACAACGGCGGCTCACCAATTATCGGCATAGTCTCATTTCCGCGATATGGTCAGACCCAGGGCTGTGCCTGGGTGCACGCGGATGGTCGGGTCGAGGTCGTTACACGCCCAATCGCGGTCAGCAAGCGGAGATGAGCAACAAGCCTTTAGAAGCGTTGATGTGTGCTGCGAATTTGGCCAAATGGCATCGTCGCGCCGTTGAAAGAGACTCGCGCACTCGCGCTCGAAGTTAGTGCAGCAGCTCGGCGGGTTTGCCTTGGGTGTTCACTGTCCTGCTGAAAATTCCGAAACGTGCGAAAGGTCTGGCGATTTTGTATGGCACCCCGTAATGTCGCCGGCATGGTTCGGCATTCGGCATTGCCATGTGCGTAGCCTATCGCCCGGTCTTCGAAATCACCAATCAATCCGCGTGGACCAAGTTTTGAGGACGCACAGCTAGCGCATAGCCATAGTTGAATCAGATCAGCGTGCAATCGCGACTGTTCCACGCCTTCCAGGGGCCATTGACTTTGGATCTTTAAAGCGCTGACGCATCATTTACCGCTAACCAGGAATCGCCTGGACTACTGAAGGCTCCGAATCCTACC
The DNA here is from genome assembly GCA_030038355.1 of Candidatus Binataceae bacterium. GTDB lineage: Bacteria > Desulfobacterota > Binatia > Binatales > Binataceae > JASHPB01. The sequence continues at coordinate 15,479 of JASHPB010000039.1, read as the reverse complement.
TGGGGTAGTCACTGCTAGTACATAGGTCGCGACGGAGCACACTAATATCAAGAGATCGCGCAGCAGTTCCACACCGGGACGCAAATTCGACACCGGTCCAAAGCACCCACAGTTTACATCGAGTCCGCGAACCATCGCGGACCCTATCGCCAAACAATAGACAGCCATGGCCAGCGTGATGGCTAGCAGTCCGGCCCTTCTTTGCCATCCTACAAAAACGAGAAGCCCGGCTAAGATCTCGAAAGGCGGTATCGACAAAGCAATTGGCACAATCAACTCGGCAGGTAAAATCTTGAAAGAGGCGATGCTATCAGCAAACGCTTGTGGGCCTAAACTCTTGGTCCATCCCGCATAGATAAAAAGACCTCCCAATGCTACAGACATTACCCAAAGGATAAGCCAATTGTGTAACTTCATCGTATCAACAATCCGCTAGTGAGCTTCCGGCATGCCGTTGTCGGTCCATCCCTGCCAACCATCACTAAACACCCGCACCTCACCATATCCGAGACTCATTAGAGCTCCCGCTACGAGACGGCTGTCGTGGCAGTCGCCACCCGAGCAATAGACAACGATCGGTTGATCGCGATGTCGGTCAAGTGTCGGTCGAAGCGCCTTGTAACTCGCTGCAAAGTCGTCGCGCGGCAGACTCAGAGCTCCAGGGATATGACCCTGATCATAGAAAGCCTTGTCCCGAGCGTCCAAGATCAGACCTGAACCGCTTTGAAATATCGTTCGAAATCTATTGAAGCCGATCGAATCCGAGCTGTTGAGTTGCATCGGCGGCGCGGCAATCAACTGCGCCAGTTCAGCAGACAGGCGCTGCTCCGGTGACTGGTAGGTCATTGATAGCGGAGCAACCCGCATTCGATTGATTCCGAGCCCAAGCGCGAATGAGACAAACACCAGAACCAAAGTGTTCACCAAGTCGCTACCCATGGTCGAGATCGTTTTCATCTAATCTCACTGTTCCCGATGGGCGTAGCGAGCACGCAAAGCATCTCTTATTTGATCGACAGGTGAACCCTCCTTCGCCATCTCCGCGGCGTCCATTGCCTCGCCCGTGCAGATCTCGCAAGACGCACCATGATAATCGCGATAGCAGTCGAGCAGGTTTTTGTGACCCAAAACCCGATCGCAGCCGCAATAGCAGTGCAGCTTTGCGAGTAGTGCGGGGTCCTGCTTGGCAACGATGTAAGCCTCGCGAGCGGGTCCGATGAATTGAAGCGGATCGAGCACAAGGGGATCTTCTGCTAGTGCAGCGTTCTTCTTGGTCGACGACGGGCATACGACGCAGCACTTCCCATTTATGCAGAAGGGCGCCGAACCAAAAGGCTCGGGAGCGAAGATCTGCCAGATCAGTATGCCTCCACCCACCGTCAACATTGTGACCCCGAGCACACCGAGCGAAACCAAGCGTACTCGCTTGTTGCGTCTCCACCACCGATTGATCGGACGCCTTTTGTTCCGCATTGCTCAGCTCGCGCTCAGAGCCTTTCTGAGATCCGCTGCCACCACATCGGGATTGACTATTTCTCCATTGTATTCACGTAGTTCCTTGCCATCCGGAGCCAGTAGGAAAACTCCAACGACGTGCGACACCGAGCCATCGTCCTCGCGTTCTCTATGCAACTTGAACGCTGATAAGAGTGCATCGACGTCACTCGGTCGACCAGTGAGAAAATACCATCCAGGCCGATTGACCCCATGCTCGTCCACATATTGCCGCAACTGAGTCGGTCCGTCGTGTTCAGGATCGATGGAGACCGATAATAAAGTGAACTGCGTTCCTAAAGCGGGACCCAGCTGTTCCGCGATGGCATTCATACGTCCCGTCAGTGTCAGGCAGGGGCCGGGACACGAGGTATAGATGAAGTCCACCAAGACAGGCTTTCCTTTAAGTGACGATAAATTGATCTCCTTACCTGTTTGATCGATCATGCTCAGATTGGGCAGGCAATCGGCAACGTTGGTCGCATTGTAGGCTCCCGATTGGGATCGGCAACCGGTCAGGGTTGCAAGCATCGAGAGCGCGATCAATAGAGCACTCGTGCCGCGCTTCTTGCGGGTATTATTAGAGTGAGCCCTTCGCTTGGAGTTGCTTTGATCTAAACTCATTATTGTTTTGTCTCCGACAGAAAAAAGAGGGACTTGAAGCCCCGATTCATCAATATGAAGTTCATTTGAACCATCAGTCACTAATCCGTCCCGGACACCCTAAGGACAATCGGTTGCAAGGACGGTGGCGTTGGTTTCGCGCGGCACATATAGTGCGATTTGAGGTCCATCTGGACCGACGAGGAAGAACTCGAGCACGTGGCTGATTGTGCCAGCCTCTTCGTGCTCGCGGGGTAAGTTGAACTGCGCCATCTGAGCATTTACTTTCGCTGGCTGACCTGTCAGAAGAATCCAGCCGATGCGATCGACAGCTTGTGCTCTCGCATAATCCAACAACTGTTTGGGACCGTCATGCTCCGGATCCACCGTGACGGACAGAATTGTAGCTATGCTGCCTAGATCTGGGCCTAACTTGTCCGCAATCCGTCGCATCTATGCAGTTAACCCAAGGCATGGGCCCGGGCAATGAGTGTAGATAAAGTCAAAAAGCACGGGCTTGCCCTTGAAAGACGACAGTGAGAACCTTACCGTACTGATCCGGCAAAATCAGATTGGGCAAACGGTCGGCGTGACTCGACGGTGGGAACGCGGCGCTTTCGTCGGATGATGCCTTGGTCTCAGTAGTCGTCGCGCGACCGGTTAGGAGCAGTGAAGCTGTCACACCGACACTGGAGACAAACAGGAAAAGAGGCAACCACGTGATGTTCTCTAAGCGTGATCTCTCAAGAACAGATAACATTTTCACGGTGTTCTTTACTCCCTAGTTCGATCAGCCGTTCCTCAATCGGGAGCTTGCCCAACATAAGAAGCACGAGATGCGGGCGTGCTTGAAATGTATTTCACGGATTCTTAATGAACGCATCGCGTTCCATTTCGTCGCAAAAGTAATGGTTCTTGCCCTGGTACGTAGCTCCAGGCGTATCTTTCTTCACCTTCAGATGCATTCCACAATAGGCGCACGTGGTGCTCTTTACCAATGTCGCTGGCAGGCGGTTGAGCGAGAACGCTTGCGATGTCCGTCGAACTTGCGATCGAATTCTGAGTGGCTGGCAAAATCAGGGCGAGTGTAAGCGTGGTTGCGATCATCAAAATTGTAAGTTTTTCTTTTCGTTTTGGTATCATTGCGAATACCTGCATTTGTTAAACACCGACGTCCTCATAAGTGATCTAGAGATCATTCGCTTGTGAAGGCAGCTACCCAAGAAAGCGCGCGCTGGCTCTCTTGGAGTTTAGGACCACTCTGCTGAGCTCTATCAGCGATGGTCGGGCACAGTGTAATCATGCATAAGGAGATGACCCGCACGGCCGCAAATCAGAGTAAGCTATTGCGATTACTAGACGCGCGATTTTGGCGGTGGGATCTCCGGCTCAAGGTTGCCTTTGATCAGTCTGGCGAGGTGCGGGAGACCCAATTTGTCCTGATTTGGAGCGGGGACGTCGGGAATCGATGCGCTAGGAAACGCGAAATCCAAGTGAATCAAGAATGCTCCCACTTGCGAAGGATGACAGACATCAAGCGCGATTTCAGCGTGCTGAGGACCAGCAACCAGAGCCAAGTTTGCTGACGCCAAGGAAATGGTCGCCGAGAGAATCCCCAGCGCGATTATTGTTGCGATCAGCGCGCTCTTAGACCCTGCGACTACGTGGTGCATCACGCCAGTTTGACCCCGGCGGCTCAGAACAACTGACTCCATTTGTTCAACTCGGCGCTGCTAATCTGCACCGCATCTCCGTGAAGTGTGTACCGCAGTTTGAAAGGTACGCACGATCCAGCTCCGCTCGCAAGCGAGCCGATTTTGTAGCGATTGCCGCAGAAACGACAAACGACATGTCCTTCCGAAAAAGAATAGCCCTCGCGATAGGCTGCGCAACGCTCGCAAGCATCGATTGCGGCCTGGATACGCCCCGTCTCGTCGCGCGCGACAATGAACTTGACGCTAGCGCCATTTCTGAGGTGATAAATGTAGAATCTCGCTTCGCCAGACCTCAGGGTGGCAGTTGAGATTGAAATCGGGCCGTCGCCCGTGACGGTACTGAATCGCGGACCGCTCCCGAGTGAAGCGAAAGAGATCGCAGCGATCGAAAACAGAATTGCTCCCCCAAGCGCGATCGATCCAGGCTTCATTCGCTTTTGCACCGGTCACTCTCGGCAGTTTCCTGGTTCAGGGCTACACTGAGCCTCGCGTTCTGTCAAATCACTCGAGGGTGCGCAAGCAGACACTCGATTCTGGTTGAACTTGGCAACGCTTTCTGAGAGATTCAGCTGGCATTCATGGCGCGGCTAGCTTCAACCAAGAACCGATGGGCTTTAGGGTGGTGTCTTGCCATTTTGATGCTGGCGGGTAGTATTCCCCTAAGCGCGGGATTCGCTATCACCGCGACGCCGAGTCACGCTGAACTATCGATTGACCTCTGTCACCCGATTCAGGTCGCCGAGACGGCTCGAGCCTTCGTGTTGGCTCTTCCCACGGTTGATGCCGTTCAAGTCGTGCTGTGCGATCTTGGCCCGCTACCAAAGGCGACGTGCCCCAAATTTGAATCCTTGCCATTCCCGCCTGAGAGTCCGCCTCCCGAAGCCACAATCTAAACAGTTTCTGCCACCCGCCGACGTCGTCGGAAGGCGGAGCTGAACCGCGGTCTCGATGCGCGTCGTTGAAATACCAGCGATATGGCTTCAGATTGGGAGAATAGCCAATGAAAGCGATCTTTAGGCGAATATGCGATGCTAGGATTTTCGCGCAAGGCCCTAAACGCCGAGGCGCTCCGTTCTTGTTGTCTCTATTCATACTATTCGCGGTTGGCGTCCAGCCTTCGATCATTTGGGCTTGCGCTTGTGGATGCGGTGTTTTCGAAGTCGGAACTGCGTCGCTATTTCCTCAGGGGTCTGGTGGCCAGGTCTGGCTCCAATACGAATACTATGACCAATACATCAACTGGCACGCGACGCAGCCAGCCTCGGGATTTTACAACAACGACAAGTATATCCGAACCAACTTCACCGAAGCTGGTTTTCAGTACATGTTCAACCGAAGTTGGGGATTGATGGTCGAGATTCCGTACTGGTTCCGCGACTACAAGGGCGCGTACACGGGGAACAACGACAATCTGCAATGGCACGATAACAATTCCATTGGAGATATCCGTATGCAAGCAATGTATACCGGTTTGTCGGAGGACATGTCGACCGGACTCCTTATGGGAGTGAAAGTTCCGACCGGTGATTATAGTTTTCCATACTTTGATCGAGATACCCAAATCGGCTCCGGGAGCACGGATCTTTTGATGGGGGCTTACAAGCTTGGCACCTTTCCTTTAAAGTTAGGATCTGTTCCCCTGACTTACAGAGATCGCCCTTTCCACTGGTTCGTTCAGGTGAACTACGACCTGCCGCTCTGGGAACAGGACCAGTACACGCCTGGCCGAGAGGTGGACGGTGCGGTAGGATCCTTCTACGACTTCGGCAATGTTGGCGTGCTTAAAGAGCTGGCGCCGATGTTCACGATGCTCGCATCAGACCGCACTCGGGATACCGGTGCCAACGCGGACCCGTCGGATAGCGGCTACCTGCGGTTTATCGCTGCGCCCGGTACTGAAATCAGAATTGGTCCCATGCGCCTATACGCTGACATGGAATTCCCGGTTTTTCAAAACGTGCGCGGTTATCAGCTGACGCCTTCATGGTGGTCGAAAGTGATCCTGAGCTACAGCTTCTAGTCTGTTGCCGGTGCGAACCCGATGGAGCTCGGAAAAAAGGTAATTGCGATCGGCTTGCTGCTGCTTACCTTGCTTTCGACTGGCTGTCCGGCATCCGCGAGCGCGGATGTCGGACAGTTTGCGCCAGCGCTTGTGGTCGACGAGATTGGAGGATCGAAATTCGACTTGGCCGCTCTGCGCGGCAAGGTGGTAGTCATCAACTTCTGGGCAACCTGGTGTCCACCATGTCGCAAGGAAATGCCTGCCCTAGACGCCTTCTACAGGCAGTATCACGCCAAAGGTGTCGAGATGATCGGGCTCAGCACGGATCGTCCTCACGATCGAGAGGATGTGGAATCGGCAGCTAAGTCTCTCAATTATCCAGTCGCCATGCTCGAGGATGCCAAGGACAATGGATTTGGCGATCCGACAGCCATACCGGAGACATTCGTGGTTGATGCTACCGGCGTAGTTCGAGCCAAGTTTGAGGCCGACGATAACGGAGTCACCGAACAAAGCCTCGCGGCTGCGGTGCAGCCCTTGCTCCAGGTCCAAACTCCGAGCGAAATCTTGGTGCATTGATGTGCCGTCAAAGGCACATGCACACTTGCGAAATGAATCCGTGCCCGGAGGTTCGACGCTGCGGCGATTCGCACTGACAGCTTTTATCGTTTTGGCCGGTTGCGCTTCATCGACTGATAGCCGGACCTCAAAAATTCAGCAACTTTAGGAAGCGAGCCAGCAAATCGACGCGCAGGAAGATCAATGTATGGACGCCGCGGCCAAACGGGCGGCGGACGCGATCTCGCAACTCGATCGCGCCGATCCGTCAGCCAAGCAACAGGTACAAGCAATCGATGCGCGGCGAACTCACGATCTGGCCGAATGTAAATCGGCGGCGGATCGCGACAATCAAGTGTTATCGGAGCGTGAGATGGCTGAATATCAGCACGAAGCCGACGAGCAACGTGCGCGTGTGCTGATGTTGGAGGTAATAACGGCACCCTCTCCGGGACATTGAGTAATGATCCGCAAGGATGGACTGAAACGATTGACCGACTCCTCCGGTGAACATTCAACTAAACTCCAACTATAATGAAGCTCTGAATCGATCTTATTATGTTCGAAGCGCGGGCAAACCGCTCATCGCCCTCGTGTTCATCGATGCCGGCGGTGGCCATCGCGCGTCGGCTATTGCACTCAAAGAAGTTATCGAGCGGCAAGAGTGGCCGTGGAACACAGTGCTTGTAGATCTCCGAGAGATGCTCGGGCCTCGCGACCCCATCTATCGCTGGACCGGTGTTCGAATTGAGAACTTCTACAACGAACTCCTCAGGCGCGGCATTACCATCGGCAGCGAAGCGATGCTGCGTTTTGGACAAGCGATCATCGGGTTTACTCACAAGCGTCTAGTGGATTCGTTTGCCCATTATTGGCGCAAGCTTCGGCCCGACTTGGTGGTATCGCTCATTCCCAACTTTAACAGAGCGATGCTTGAGGGCCTCAGAGTAGCAGATCGTTCGCTGCCGGGAGGCCCCACGCCACTCGTGACGATCCTCACCGATCTTGCCGACTCTCCGCCGAGATTCTGGATGGAACACCCCGAGCAATACCTGATTTGCGGCACGGCGGAGGCGGCGCAGCAGGCAAGTCTGGCCGGGCATCCCGGCGACCACATCTTCCGCACGTCCGGCATGATCGTCCGTCCTGAGTTCTATGAACGAGCGACTTTCGATCGTCGGCGAGAGCGCGAACGTCTTGGGCTTGATGCAGATTTGCCCACGGGCATTGTGATGTTCGGCGGTTGCGGATCTCGTCAGATGCTCCCAATCGCCAGGCGACTTGCCTCAGCCGGGTCACGTGCTCAGATGATCTTCATGTGTGCGCGCAACGACGATCTCGTAGCCAAACTTCGGCGGATCAGAATGCCCTCGCCGTGCGCCATCGAAGCGTTTACCTCCGACGTTGCGCGCATCATGTCTCTTGCGGATTTCTACGTCGGCAAACCAGGCCCGGGTAGCATCAGCGAAGCGCTTCTGCTGGGACTACCCGTCATAGTCGAGCGCAACATGTGGACCATGGTACAGGAGCGCTTCAATACCGACTGGGTTGCACGAAACGAGTTAGGCATTGTGCTGCGCTCATTCAGTGATGTCACTATGGGAGTTGCAGCAATGAGCAATCCGGGGCGGTTCGCGCACTTTCGTTCGCGGGTCGAATCATTGCGCAACCGCGCGGTGTTCGAGATTCCTGAAATTCTGACGACCTTGATGTCGACGGCGGCACTCCGGAACCCCGGGTCATCGATTTTCGCACATGAAGCTCCTGCATTTCTCTCGGCGCCAAACGCGTGATCATCGCATCGAGCTGCAACGGTGACCTACTTAGGAAAGTTACCCGTCGCGATGCCATCCAGAGACATCGCGCTCAAAACCACAATACGTCCAGAGTAAGGGTTCTTCTCCGGCTCTCGATGATCGTAGAAGAGCCGCCAAATCGCGCGATTTTATCGACCCTTGCAGGGAGAATGCGGATTCGAGGAACTTTTGATTAACCTACGCAGCAAATCTAAGTGATGCGTGCAGACTTCTCTCTCGCACGCGCTCGTCGCGAGAACAATAGCCCTGAAGGTTCGTTACGCAGCCGCGCTGGAGCAATCAATCTGCGTGGGGATCCTGTCGGCCGTGCCACTCTAACCCACGGGCGGTTTCGGACGTCAGTTCGATTGATTTCTCACCGGATCACGTGACGGCGCGAACTCCTATTATCGTCATCGCGGTGCAACCCGCTCCGGCCAAACTAACCGCTCCAATTCACCGCGATTAAGCCGTAGGCGATGCAGCGGAGCTTTGAACAGAGTGCAGCAACAAACGCGTTCTGGTCTATCCGCCATTGCAGTCGGTGGTGTTACCCGGAGTTTTACCTCCCGCCGCGTCATCGCCCCCGCCTCCACACTCGCCGCTGATGCTTTCCATCTCGCGGCCATAGCCTGCGCAGCGGACATGTTCAAATGTTTATGCCCCGGACATTTCCAAGGTTTATGACATTCACGGCAAGCGTGTTGGTACGAGTACCTTTTGTGTGCCAAGTTAGAGCGCGGTCCCGATGGAACTCTCAGAACAAATCTCTCCCTCGGTCGCAGCGGCTAGGGACGGCGAGCGAGCGACTGTAATCCCGTACAAACGGCTAATTGCCGCAGGTCTGGTTGGCAACATACTGGAGTGGTACGACTTCTCGATTTATGGATATTTCGCGGTCACGATAGGCCGCCACTTCTTCCCCGCCGCAAATTTGACAACGTCGATAATCGAAGCCTTCGGAGCATTTGGCGCGGGCTTCCTCACGCGGCCATTAGGGGCGCTTGTTTTCGGCTGGATTGGCGACCATCACGGCAGAGAGCGCGCGCTCACGCTTTCAATTTTCGCTATGGCGTTGCCAACATTCCTGACCGGGTTACTACCGGATTATAATCGGATTGGTCTGTTGGCTCCGCTGACGCTTGTGCTTCTGCGCATGATGCAGGGGCTCTCAGTGGGCGGTGAGTTCACCACATCGGTTGTTTATTTGGTCGAGCGATGCCGGCCGCGCCATCGCGGCGCAATGGCTTCGTGCAGCGTGCTAGGTGCCAACGTCGGCGTGATGCTCGGCTCGGCGACGGGCGCGATTTTGGCGTGGATTCTGCCTCGCACAGAGCTCATCGCGTGGGGCTGGCGCATTCCGTTCCTTCTCGGTATCGCTATCGGAATCGCCGGATTCGTGATCCGACGCACTCTCGTCAAATACCGGGTCCCGGTCGAAGGCCATCCTGCTCCGCTGATGCGGACAATACAGCAACATATGCTTCCGATTTGGCAGGTCGCCGGGTTCAAAGTGTTCGAGACGGTGGGTTTCTATAGCATCTTCGTGTACTTGACTACTTACTTCACTCAGATAGTGCACATACCGAAGTATGAGGCCTTATACATCAATACCATCAGCATGTGCTGTGCGACTCTGATCATTCCGCTGGCCGGGATCATTTCGGATCGCATCGGACGCAAGCCGCTGATGGTCGGTACGGCACTCGGCATGCTGGTGCTGGTGCATCCGTTGTTTCTGATGATTCGCCACCCCGGCTTCTCGACGATTCTGGTGGGGCAGCTTGGTCTCGCGACCTTGTTCTCCTTCTACGTGGGAGGTGCCGCCGCTGCGGGTGCTGAAGCTTTCCGGGCGAGGGTACGATGCACGGGTACGGCGCTATCTCACAATGTGACAGCGGCGCTGCTTGGTGGCACTACACCTCTGGTCGCAACCTGGCTGATCGCACAGACCGGTAACGAGATGTGGCCGGCGCGCTATCTGATGGCGGCGGCGCTGATTTCAGGGATCGTGTCCATAGGCATCCGTGAGACGGCGCACGAGCCGCTTAGCTAGCTGAAATGATCAGACATCGCGACCCGACGGTTACCTTCAGGACAATGGTATCGTGCAGGCATTCGCTTTCGCTGAGTACCGAAAGAGGGTTCTACGCGTAGCGCGTAGCGGGTTTGGCGTCGCAAGCAATGCGAGATACAGCCCTGCCTCCGCGGTCAACAGCGTGGCTCGAACTCTAGGTACCATTGACAGTGACCTGTCCCAGCTTTTACCTAGCAACGCGAGCACGGCGACGTCGAGATCCTCCGGTCTCTGCCAGGAGTGGGAAGACTCGTAGCCGCCACGGTGCTCGCCGAGGCCTCATGGGCCCTTGCGGAGCGAGACTACCACGCCTTGCGCGCGCACGCAGGAATCGCGCCGATCACCAAACAGAGCGGCAAGCATCGGGTGGTCCTGATGCGCTACGCCTGCAATGGTCGTCTGCGTAACGCGCTCGTATGCCCGCGCGCTCCGCGCCCTCGGCGATCGACTTCTCCGCGTCCTCATCGCCATGCTCAAAAACGACTCGCTATACGACCCTTCGAAACGCTGCTCTCGACCGACACCTTCTTCCTTGGAGGAAGTCGCGTCGAACGCTTGACCAGAGGTGGGGAGTCCTCTCCCATCGACGTCCCTCGTTTGACACCTCCGAATGCGTTTTCAGAGGGCCTTTCCAAGCAGCAGCCCAAGGCCACTTGTACACAGATCATCAACCATCGCGCCGCATCCCTAGCTCGAAGCCGATTTCATTAGCCAGGAAAGCGAGAACATCAGCCCCCTCGTCGATTGCTGCGTCTATAGGCAAGCCGGGCATGTGCCCCGCCTCGCTTTGATAGTGCAGCAAAATCGGGTTTTCATGCGCCGCAGTGGCCCACTGCAACGCCGCGCACATTTTCCGTGCCTGCATGGGATCGACTCGCGAATCAAGATCGCCGGTCACAAAGATCACGGAAGGATAACGCGTCCCTCTGTGGACATTATGATACGGCGAATAGGCGAGAAGGTACTTGAACATCGCGGGATCTTCAGGAGAACCGTACTCGCCAGCATTGATCCGCCCAACTTCGTTCAGATGCTTGCGCATCATATCCAGCACTGGCCGGCTGCATATCACTGCCTGAAAGAGTTCCGGCCGCTGTGTCAATGCAGCGCCCACTAACAGACCGCCGTTGCTGCCGCCCCGAATCGCAAGCTTCGAAGAAGAGGTATAACGATTCGCGATCAGCCACTCGGCGGCCGCGATGAAATCGTCGAAGACGTTCTGTTTGCGCTCCCGACGTCCGGCTTGATGCCACTGCGCGCCGAATTCGCCACCTCCGCGCAGATTTGCCTGGGCGAATACTCCATCAGATTCCGCCCACATCAGAGCTGAAGGTGAATACGCGGCTGGCAAACTGAGATTGAAGCCGCCATAGCCGGTGAGAAGCACAGGGCGCGCGCCGTCGAGTTCAAGTCCACGCCTGTGGAACAAGTACATCGGAATCCGCGTCCCGTCTTTCGACCCGTACCAGATCTGTCGCGTTTCATATTGATCGAGATGCGCGTTCGGCGCATCGAATTGCCACCATACGCTGCACTCGTCGGTGGCAACGTCATAGCGGTAAATCGCCGGCGCGTGATTGAACGAGCTGAAGGCGAAGAAGGACTCGGTGCGGTCCCATCGTCCGAAGAGCCGGCTCGCGGTACCGGCGCCGGGTAATTCGACTTCTCGAACGGGCGTTCCATCCGCTTCGAAAATGCGGATTCTGGAGCGAACGTTTTCCAGATAGTTCACCGCGATCCTAGCGCCGACGGTCGAAACAGACTCGATACGCGCAGCACCTTCCGGCACTATCTCTCGAGATGCTTCAAGCGAAGGGCTTGCCAAATCCATCCGCATCACGCGGCGATTTGGGGCGTTCCAGTCGGTGAGAACGATCAAAGAATCTGGCGCATAGTGCGGGATGAACTCCGCCTCGATATTGCCGGTCACGAGGACGATCTGTCCCTCGGGGTCGAGTCGCTGCACGTATAGGCGATTACAGTTGCCGCGCTTAGTCCGCTTGCCCGCGGCGACTAGCAGATAGCGCCCGTCAAATGTGGCCGACGCGGCCGCATACCACTCCTGACCGAGGTCCGCGCCAAGAATTTCCCGATCGGCAGTGACAGCAGTTCCTAGACGGTGAAAGCGGATTCGTGGAGCGCGATCGACGCGCGTCGCGTAGAAAAAACCGCTCCGATCATGCTTCCACGAAGCGCCGTAGTAGCGCGCTCTGGGCAGAGCATCATCGAGGTGACGCCGCGATTCGACCTCCATCGCACGAATCTCCTGCTCGTCCTCGCCGCCGCGGCGAACTCCATACAGCATCAGCGAACCGTCTCGCGACACAGTTACAATATGCACCCCGAGCATGCGGTCCGGGCTCATCGAGTTCGCATCGATCAGCACTTCGTCGGGTCCATCGAGGCCTTGACGGCGACAGATGACGGCGCGTTGCTCGTCGGCGCTCCGGCGAGCATAGAAGTAGTAGCCGCGGCGCTCGAAGGGAATTCCCACGGCATCGATTTTGGTCAATTCAGCGAGACGGTCCCGGACTTTCTCTCTGGCTGGCGTCCTCAGAAACGACGCGGCGTATTCCTGTTGGGCGCCAATCCAGGCGCGTGTCTCTGGGCTATTCCCGTCTTCGAGCCAGCGATACGGGTCCGGAACCTCGACCCCATGAATTACGTCGATGACGTTGTCGCGTCCTGTGATCGGAGGCGATGGAATCTTCACGCTAAATCTCCTCTCGCTTACTCGAGGTCGTCGCTTATTGTTGAGAACCAACTGACCGTCACCGATAACCCTTGAAGCACTAGCTTCAAGAACGAACTTCACGTTTTTGCGAAGTACCGGGAAGCAGTAAAAGGATGTTGACTTCCCTAAGTACACAGTCTGTGGCGGTGACCGAAGAGTTAGATAGTTATCTTTCCCAGTGCTTCTGTCTTAAAGGAAGTCATATCATGCTGCGAATCATGCGGGAATTTCTCTGCTCAACATTATTCGTTCCGACCGATCATTAGAGACCTGCGAGTTCATCATTTTCTTCGCCAGACACGCAGGCAGGAGTGACATTTGCGGAGCCCAACATCGTTCCAAATCCAATATCCGTAAGCTGTGGCCGAACCCGTCTAATTCGGTCTCGAAACGTCACCCGTCGTATCCGTATGAGGACTCCACACCTATTCTTTTACAGTGCCCGTGGAGCCGGGGATACCACCATCCGGTACCGGCTCCCGGTTTCCTCCGGGACTGTCGGCCAAGAATCTCTCGAGACGTGCGTACCAGTCCAAACGATTTGTGAAACAGCGCACCATGTCCTTCATTTGGATATAAGACGTAAGTAGCACGCTCTGCCATTCCGGGCGATCGCATCGACCATCTGTTCCGATTCGACTGGCCTAAACCCGGACATCGTTTGCGCCGTGCTCAATGAGCATCGGAATCTTGATGCTATCCGCACTGAATAGGGGCGATTGCTTTCTCGGAATTTCCGCGTGCTCTGGGTTATCCGGATCGCCGAAGTGTGCGCGACAACTCCAGCGAACGTCTGGATCACTTCTCTGAGCATGCTCTAATAACACCATCCATGATGGTTGAGTTGCTTGGGTACACCGCGATGCCCACTCCTTTTATTGTGCCACGGGAGCTGCGCATTCGCTGTCGCAAGATTTGTACGGATGACCACGGCATCCAACACCGATGGGAAGAGTCAGCACAACCAGACCAAAATCAGACGATCGACGTTCTGCAACCGAATCCCGCGTTCGAGTCTTACGGTTCAACACCAGCAGCTGTTGGCGCGGAACCAGGATCTCGGCCTCCCGCGAGGCGTGCTCCTAACACACCGCGCGGAGTGCGAGCAAGATCCGAATCAGCGACGCGAACATCGCGCGTTGCGGTAACACACTTGCCGCTCGCCGTCACGCGCGGACCGGGGTTTGACTAGCGACAGGGATGGCTTTCAGTTTCCTGCGGCGCCCGCTGCGCATGTCGGCCACCGCTTGTTGATTACGAATAAGCTTAAGGCCGCGAACACGCTCCCAGAATGCTTCGTGCTCGTTGGAAACGCGGAATTGTGGCAGGGAAACATCAATTAAAAGTGTTTGCAAACCGCTCGGTGTTGGTGGGAGTCTGAATCCGGATTCACAATGAAAATTCTGCCTGAGATAATAGGTAAGGAGGGAAGGATGAAAAAAGATTCTATTGAATTCACGTACGAACGAAAACTGACGATACGTCGTCCGAAATTTCAAATCTTCAAAAGCATTCAATATCTTGATCCCGCTAAATTGAGCAAAGGCACCCACACCATAGAGCTGGGCAAGTTCGAGCACTGCGGATGCGATTGCACAGTCACGGCCAAGATCCGCAACGGCATAATCAAGGGTATTGAACACCCCAAATGCGAAAATGCGCGCCCTATCCCGGCCAAAGTGGCTAAACAAATGAAAGCAGCCCACGAGAAACTGACGGGTGCTCAACCGGAGTGGAGAGATATCCCGGTCCAAGAACTCGTCGACGGCAAAGCCGTGGCGACCATAAATAGTATCATCGTAGACGATGGTTGTTTAATGATTTGTTGGGGTGATCCTGGTGCGGAAAGATGTGTCATATGTTGCCTCGACAACGGGGGGCCGTGGTGTATAGGCCCTTCAGAGCCAGGGCTTCACCTCTGACGAGTAAACCCGGCCGTGCCCCTCATCGTTTCGCAAACGGAGGCGCGCCGACCGGCGCCAGGAGCGCAAAGGCACTCGCGCCGGCCTTAAAACCGCGCAAACGCATTTTCGAAGGGCCGACCGCGTCAACCGCCGAGCCACAAGCGAAATTTTCCTTGGAGCGCCGGCTGCGTTTGGACGCGCGAGATTGGCGCGGTGATGTTCCGCTAGCAAATCTTGGTTCCAGTCAAGCGAGCGGTCACGAGAGCTCAGCGAAAGGCGAGGGCTGCGGAGGTGAATGAGGCAGAATTCATCGAGGCAGTTCTGAGGAATCCGATCAATCTTGAAATCCTCAAAAGACTCAACTCCCTGCAATTGAACGACGCCTGGTTGGTGTCAGGAGCGTTGTTTCAATCGGTTTGGAACGCGTTAACCGGACGCGAACCAGAATACGGCATCAAAGACTACGACATATTCTACTTCAACTCGGACCGTTCATGGGAAGCAGAGGATGCCGCGATCCGAAGCGGCGCCGACTTGTTCGCCGACCTTGAACGCAGGATCGAGATAAGGAATCAGGCGCGAGTTCACATCTGGTA